>NZ_JBPKJK010000062.1:0-48468 GCF_051756985.1 Saccharothrix sabaoui | reverse complement strand
CCGGGGCGTGTTTGGGGCGGCGGGTCAGCCGGGCCGCGAGGTCCTGTTGGACGCGGGTCGTCGCGGCACGGCGGCGGCCGAGGGCGGTCGGCCGGCGCCGGGGTCAGCGGGTGGACAGGAACTTCTCCAGCTGTTCCACCACGAACGCGTGGTCCTCCGCCTGGGGCAGGCCGGACACGCCCACCGTGCCCACCGGGCCCACGCCGGCCACCAGGACCGGGAAGACACCGCCGTGGGCGGCGTAGCGGTCGGGGTCCAGGCGGGAGTCCCGGTCGAAGTCCCGGCCCGCCGCGCGGAAGGACTCGCCGACCCGGAACGAGCTCTGGCCGTACCGGTCGACGACGCGGGACTTGCGGTCGATCCACTCGTCGTTGTCGGCCGACGTGCCGGGCAGGGCGGCGTGGAACAGGCGCTGCGCGCCCCGGCGCACGGAGATCGTCACCGGCAGCGCACGCGCTCGGGCGGCGTCGAGGAGGAACGCGCCCAGCTCCAGCGCCACCTCGTTGTCGAAGGCGCGGAAGACCAACCGGCCCTCCTGGTCGACCAGCTCGTCCAGCAGGCTCACAGCGACACCACCCGTCCCGTCCGGGCGGACCCGAACGCCGCCTCGATCACCTCCAGCGCGCGCACGACCCCCTCCGGGTCCACGGGCAGCGGCCCGCCGGAGGTCAGGGCCGCGACGAGCAGCCGGTAGAACTCGACGTACGCGCCGGGCAGGCCGACGACGTCCTCCTCCGCGCCGACCACGCCCAGCCGGCCGGTCGTCGACAGGTCCTCGAACGGCTTGCCCGCGGCCAGCGCGTCCTCCTGCCGGTCCAGCCCGTGCGACACGTAGGCCGCCTCGGAGCCGAGCACCCGGAACCGCGGCCCGTGGTCGGCCGCCGCGGCGCTCGCCCACAGGTGCGACCGCACCCCCGAGGCGTGCGCCAACGCCACGAACGCGTCGTCCTCCACGGCCACGCCGTCCCGCCGCCGGTCCAGCTCGGCGTACACCGACGTCACCGGGCCGAACAGCTCCAGCGCCTGGTCCACGAGGTGCGCGCCGAGGTCGTGGAGCACCCCGCCCGCCTCCTCGGGCGCACCCGACTCGCGCCAGCCGTCCCGCACCTCCGGCACCCACCGCTCGAACCGCGACTCGAACCGCGCGACCCGGCCCAGTGAACCGGAGTCGACGAGCGACCGCACGGTGAGGAAGTCACCGTCCCACCGCCGGTTCTGGAACACGGTCACCGGCACGCCCCGCCGCTCGGCGGCGCGCAGCACGCGGCGCGCGTCGGCCGGTGACGGGGCGAACGGCTTGTCCACCACGACCGGCACGCCGGCCTCGACGGCGGCGAGCGCGAGCGGCACGTGGGTGCGGTTCGGGGTGGCGACCACGACGAGGTCCAGGTCCAGGGCGAACAGCTCCTCGGCGTCGCCCAGGACGGCGGCGGACGGGTGCTCGGCGGCGACCCCGGCCCGGCGCCCCGGGTCGGTCGTCACCACGGCCGCGAGCTCCAGGCCGGGCGTCGCGGCGATCAGCGGGGCGTGGAACACCCGCCCCGCGATGCCGTAGCCGAGCAGTCCGGTGCGGAGAGACATGAGGCTATTAAAGCAACGCTGTTTAATAAAAGCCAGACGTGCGATGATGGCCACGTGCCCAACTTGCGCTTCCTGCGGGGATACAACGACGCGGTGGTGCTGGGCCTCGCCCGGTCCGGCGCCGTCACCAGGGTGGAGCTGGCCGCGCGGAGCGGCCTCACCCCGCAGGCGGTGTCGAAGGTCGTCAGCAGGCTCATCGCGGACGGCCTGCTCGTCGAGTCCGGCACCCGCAACGTCGGCGTCGGCAAACCCCGCACGCTGCTCGAACTCGTCGCCGACAGCCGCCTCGCGCTCGGCGCCCAGGTCGAGCGGGACGAGCTGCGCGTCGTGCTCACCGACCTCGCGGGCACCGTGCTCGACCGCGCCGTGGCGCCCCTGCCGCACGACTTCGACCCGCCCGCGTTCGTCGGCGAGCTGACCCGCCTGGTCGACGGGATGCGCGACGACCGGCTGCTCGGCGTCGGCATCGGGTTCGTCGGCCCGCTCGACCACCGCACGGGCCTCGTGCACGACCCGACCGGCCTGACCGCGTGGCACGACGTGCCGCTGCGCGCCCTCGCCGAGGAACGCCTCGGCCTGCCCGTCGTCGTGGACAAGGACACCAACACGGCCGTCGTCGCCGAGGCGTGGCGGCGCGGCGAGGAGCTGCGCGACGCCGTCCTCGTCCTCGTCGGCACGGGCCTGGGCATCGGGATGCTGCTCGACGGCCGCGTGCACCGCGGCGTGCGCACGAACGCCGGCGAGTACGGGCACACCACGCTCCAGCTCGACGGCCCGCCGTGCGTGTGCGGGCGCACCGGGTGCGTCGAGGTCCTGCACAACCTCGCCGCCGCGCGCGGCGACCTGGTCGGGGCGACCGACGTCGTCGGCGTCGCCGTGGCCGACCTGGTGCAGCTGCTCGACATCGACCACGTCGTCCTCGCGGGCCGCGCCGTGCTCGCCGAACCCGCCGCCTACCTGGACGGGGTCCGCGCCCGGCTGCCCAAGGACGAGTGGCTCCCGGTGGACGTGTCGATCACCCCGCTGGGTGATGACGTGGTGGCCGCCGGGGCCGCGATGCTCGTGCTGAGCGAGTTCTACGGCCGTCCCCGCTGACCGAATTGGAGATGCCCTGCTCACGGGCACCCGTGCGGGTGATTCACTATCCGGCATGCATGCGCTCCGGTACGCCGTCGGCACGGACCCCGGCCTGCGCCGTGAAGCGAACGAGGACTCGGTCTACTTCAGCGACCGCCTCTTCGCCGTCGCCGACGGCATGGGCGGCCACGCGTACGGCGAAGTGGCCAGTTCGATCGCGGTCGCGGTGCTCGCAGACCTCGACCTGGACGCCGAGGACCCCCTCGGCGAGCTGAACGGCGCGGCCCGGGAGATCGCCATCCGGCTGACCGACCTCGCCGAGGAGAACTTCGACATGCGCGGGATGGGCACCACGCTCACCGCGCTGTGGTGGGACGGCGAGCGGTTCGCGGTCGGCCACATCGGCGACTCGCGCTGCTACCTCGTGCGCGACGGCGAGCTGACCCAGATCACCCGCGACCACACGATGGTGCAGGCGCTCGTCGACGACGGCCGCATGTCGGCGGAGCAGGCGGGCGAGCACCCCGGCCGCTCGATGCTGATGCGCGCGCTCCAGGCAGGCAGCGCCCACGACCCGGACCTGTTCCACCAGGACGCGGCCGAGGGCGACCGGTACCTGATCTGCTCGGACGGCCTGTCCGACGTGGTCGCCCCGGCCGAGATCGCCGAGCTGCTCACCGCGACCGCCGACGGCGACGAGACCGTGCAGGCCCTCATCTCGGCGGCCAACGCGCGCGGCGGGCCGGACAACATCACCTGCGTGGTCGTGGACGTGCTGCCCGCCGGCAACGCGTCGTGGCTGCCGAAGTGGCTGCGCCGCTGATCGTGCCCGCCGACCTGCCACCCACCGTCGACCTGGCCTGGCGCGACGACGAGCTGGAACGCGCCGCCCGCGCCCTCGTCGCGGGCGACACCGCACCCGCCCGCGCGCTCCTCGCCGCCACCCGCGACCCCGAACGCCGCGACCTGCGCGTCGACGTGCTCGGCGAGGCCGGGCAGCACGCGCTGCCCGCGCTGCACTCCGCCGTGGACGAGCGCCACGACGCCGACAGCCTGCTGCTGCTCGGCAGCGCGCTCAACGCCGCCGCGTGGGAGGAGCGCGGCGCGTCGTACGCGCAGTACACCGAGGAGGACCGGCTGGCCCGGTTCCTCGACCTCGCCGACCAGGCCCGCACCGCGCTGCGGCGGGCCGCCGAGCTGGCCCCGGAGGACGTCGCGCCGTGGGGGCAGCTGATGAGCCTGGCCCTGGGCGCGCCGGAGCGCGACGAGGAGGGCGACCAGGTGTTCGCCCGGGTGCAGATGCTGTGCCCGGACCTGGTGTCCGCCAACGAGCACCGGCTCCAGATGCTGACCGACAAGTGGTACGGCAGCCACGAGCGGATGCTGGAGTTCGCCCGCGTCCGGGTGGCCGACCTGGCCGCGGGGCACCCGCTGCTGGCGCTGGTGCCGGCCGCGCACATCGAGGTGCCGCTGCGCGACGCGGAGTCGGTGAGCTTCCGCCGGCGGTGGCGGTCGATCGACTACCTGGCGCGGCGGGTCGTGCGGCTGGAGGTGGCGGCGGTGTCGGACCACCTGCTGGCGGCGGGCGAGGAGCAGCGGGAGCACCCGCGGTGGGTGCGCGCGAACCAGGTCTTCGCCGCCTACTACGCCGGGGTCGAGGCGGTGGCCGGGTTGAAGCGCGAGGACGTGCGGAGGTTCCTCGGGCACGTGGCGGAGGTGGGGGACCGGGCGTCGCGGTGGCCCTGGTCGTACTTCGGCGACCACCACGAGGAGTTCGCCAAGGCGCGCGACCTGGCGGCCCGGCTGACCTGACCTGACGGGTCGGCACGGCACGGCACGGCTCGGCGCGGCGCGGCGCGGTCCGGCGCGGTCCGGCGCGGCGCGGCGCGGCATGGCGCGGCACGGCACGGTCCGGCGCGGGTGGGGTGCGGCGCGGCTCGGGTGGGGCGGTCAGCCGAGCCCGAGCAGGTCGTGCAGCGCCGTCTCCCCGGCGGCGGTGAGGCGGACCGCGCGGCCCGTGCCGATCCGGCGCACCCAGCCCTCCCGGTGCAGGTGGGCGCAGACGTGCGCGCCCGCCGCCCCGGCCAGGTGGGAGCGGCGCTCGGTCCAGTCCAGGCAGGCCCTCGCCGCCGGTCGCCGGGGCGGCGGGGTGAAGCCCAGGTCGGCCAGCCACGCGCGGCCCGCGCCGGTCAGGCCCAGGTCCGCGGTGAGCAGGCCCCGGGCGGTCATGGCGTCGGTCACCGCCACGCCCAGCTCTCCCGCCAGGTGGTCGTAGCACGTCCGGCCCCGGCGCAGGGCCTCGTCCGCGGTGACCGCCCGCAGCCCCGTGCGCCGGGGAGCGGTCGGCCCCAGGTAGGCGAGGAAGCCCTCCACGAGCGCCGCCTGCTCCGGCCCGGCCAGCCGCACGTACCGGTGCCGCCCCTGGCTCCGCCGCACGAGCAGGCCGCCGTCGACCAGCCGGGCCAGGTGCTCGCTCGCCGTGGACGGCGCGACGCCCGCCTCGGCGGCCAGCTCACCGGGCGTCCAGGCCCGCCCGTCCAGCAGCGCCAGCAGGAAGCACGCCCTGGTGCGGTCGGCCAGGAGCGCGGCCAGGCCGGCCAGTTCCTCCGCTGCCACGCCCGCCATTGTGCGCCGCCGTCGCTTCGGCCCTCGCCGAAGCGTCCCGCCCCTAGCGTGACCGCCGTGGACGAACTGCTGAGCGAGGACCACGTGGTCGTGCCGGTGCCCCCGGCGGAGGACGGGGTCGCGTGGCTGCGCGCGTCCGTCGCCCGGTTCAACGGGGGCGAGGCGCACCGGCGCCGGCGCGCCCTCGTGCTCCGGGAGCTGGCCGCGGTCGACCCCGCGCGGTTGCGGCGCGCCGGGGAGCCGGTGGCGGTGCCGGCCCGGGCGCTGGGACTGCCGCCGTCCGTCGCCGGGGACGTCGCGCTCGTCGCCCGCTGCTACCAGCCGCACCTGCCGACGACGCCCGGTGCCGACGCGGCGGTCGCCCGGCTGGTCGCGGCCTGCGGCGGGTCGTGGGACGAGGCGACCGCCAACCGGGTCGGCCTGCTGGTGCAGGCGTGCGACGCGACGAGGGCGATGGTCGCGGGCGCCGAACCGCCGGTGCCGGTGACGCGGCGGGTCGCCCCGGACGGCTCGGTCGTCGAGGTCGACCTGGCCGGCGCGTGGTTCGGCGCCGGGCGGCACGCGTGCCCCGCGCGGGAGCACGCGCTGGCGCTGGTGGACGGCGCGCGGGCGTTCCACCGGCTGCACGAGGACTTCCTCGTCCTGCCGAACGCGTGGGACCACGCGTCGGCCGCCGCCCTCGTCGAGGCCGGTTTCCCGGCGATCGGCACGACCAGCCTGGGCGTGGCGGCGGCGCACGGCCTGCCGGACGCGGCGGGCCGTGCGCGGGCGGAGACGGTGGCGCTGGCCAGGCGGCTCGTGCGGCTGCCCGTGCCGGTCACCGTGGACGTCGAGGCCGGGTACGACGGCCCGGAGCTGGCCGCCGAACTGGCCGGGATCGGCGTGGCCGGCGTCAACGTCGAGGACGGTCGCGGCGCCGGGCTCGCCGACCCCGCCGACCACGCGCGGCTGGTGCGGGCGGTCAAGGGGGCCGCGCCGGGCCTGTTCGTCAACGCCCGCGTCGACACGCACTGGCTCGGCGTGGACCGCGCCTCGACCACCGACCGGGCCCTGCGGTACGCCGACGCCGGCGCGGACGGCGTGTTCGTGCCCGGCCTGGCCGACGAGCGCGGCATCGAGGCGCTCGTGCGGGCGGTGCCCCGACCGCTGAACGTGCTGGCGCAGCTGGACGTCCGGGTGCTGCGCGACCTGGGCGTGCGGCGGGTCAGCACGGGCTCGCTGCTGTTCCGCGCCGCCCTCGGGGAGGCGGTGCGGGCCGCGCTCGCCGTGCGCGACGGCGGGCGCGTCCCCGCCGGGCCGACCTACGAGCGGGTGCGGGGCCTGCACGCCCTCGGCGTCAGCGCGGAGGGGCGGTGAACTCGGGCTGGTCGAGCACGCGCAGCCAGCTCCCGTCTGGCTGGCGGCGGACCACCTGCGCCCGCGCGCCCGCGCCGTCCCGCGGCGGGGTCGAGGTCAGCGCGAGGTCGCCGCTGACCAGCGTCGGCAGCGGCTCCTCCGGCTCGAAGCGGGGGCCGTGCGAGAGCACCTCCGCCCACAGCGCCCGGATCGCCTCGCGGCCCGCGGTCACCCGGCCGGGCGGGTAGGCCAGGACGGCGTCCTCCTCGTAGAGGGCGGCGACCCCGTCCGCGTCGCCCGCGTTCGACCGCTCGACGAACAGGCGGGTGATGTCCTCGGGCCGCACGGCCTTCTCGCGCTCCACGGTGTCCTCCTCGATCGGGGTGGTGGCACCACCAGCCTGCGGCGGACCCGGCCAGAAGTCCAACAGATCGTTCTTCTGGCAACTAGAATCGCAGGTTGTGGAACTTCGGCAGTTGGAGTACTTCGTCGCGGTCGCCGAGGAGCGGAACTTCACGCGTGCCGCCGAGCGGGTGCGGATCAGCCAGTCCGGGGTCAGCGCCCAGGTCCGGCGGCTGGAGCGCGAACTGGGCGCGGAGCTGTTCGACCGGTCCGGGCGGACCGCCACGCTGACCGTCGCGGGCGAGGCGGCGCTGGAGCACGCCCGCGCGGCGCTCGCCTCGGCCGCCGCCGTCGGCCAGGCGGTGGGCGAGGTGGCGGACCTGATCAGGGGGCGGATCGCGGTCGGCATGGTCGTCGGCTGCACGGTCACCCCGCTGTTCGACGCCCTGGCCTCGTTCCACCGGGCGCACCCCGGCGTCGAGGTCTCGCTGGGCGAGGACAGCTCGGACCGGCTGGTCGACGCGGTGCGCGCGGGCGCGCTCGACCTGGCGCTGGTCGGGTCCGCGACCGCCCGGCCGGAGGGGGTCCGGGCGCTGACGATCATCGCCGAACCCCTGGTCGCGGTGGTGCCGCCGGGGCACGAGCTGGCGGCGCGGGGCCGGGTCGGGCTGCGCGACCTGGCCGACCGGCCCGTCGTGTGCATGCCGCCGGGCGCCGGGCTGCGCGCCGTGTTCGACCGGACGTGCGCCGCGCACGGCGTCGAACCGGTGATCACGTTCCAGGCGGGCGCGGCCGACGCCATCGCCGACCTGGCGGCCCGCGGCCTGGGCGTCGGCATCCTCAGCGAGTCGATGGCGGCGGCGTACCGCGACCGCCTCACCGCCCTGGCCATCGTGGACGCCGACGTGCCGTCCCTGCTGCTGCTGGTGTGGCGGGGCGGGGAGGGGCCGGGCGGGGAGGGGCCCGCGGTGCGCGAGCTGCTCGCGCACTGCCGGCGGGCGTTCGCCGTGCCCGGTCCCCGCTGAACGACCCCGCCCCCGACCGATCCGACCGATCCGGCCGAACCGACCGACCGGACCGCCGAACGAGTGAAGTCGGTCGACGGCCTCCCGGCGGGCCGGAGCACCCGGCGATACTGGGTGGTCAACCGCCTCGGGGACAGCAGATGACGCCAGGACCGACGATCCAGGACGGGGCGCCCGCCGCCGAACCGGGGCGCGCGCACAACGAGGTGGCGGGCCCGGTCGGGGGCGGCGTCGTGCAGGCGGGCGTGATCGGCCAGGTGACCCTCGTGTCCGCGCCGCCGCCCACCGCGGTCCCCCGGCAGCTCCCGCCGCCCCCGCACGCCCACGTCGACCGGGACGACTGCGTCCGCGCCCTCGACCGGCTCGCGGCGCGCGACCGGGCCGGGCCCGCCGTGGCCGTGCTCACCGGGATGCGCGGTGTCGGCAAGACCGCGTGCGCCCTGCACTGGGGCCACCGCAACGCGGGCCTCTTCGAGGGCGGCCAGCTCTACGCGGACCTGGCCGCCTACCGCGGCGCCGGCGGCGTGGCCGTCCCCGACGTGGTCGCCGCGTTCCTGCGGGCGCTGGGCGTGCACGCCCAGTACGTGCCCGCCGCCTTCCCCGAGCGCGTCGCGCTGTTCCGCAGCACGACCGCGCGGCTCGGGGTGCTGGTGCTCCTGGACGACGCCGACTCGCCCGCGCAGGTCCGCGCGCTCGTGCCGGGGTCGCCGGGCAGCGTGGTGCTGGTGACCAGCCGGTCCCGGCTGAGCGGGTTGACCGTCGACGGCGCGGAGACGATCGAGGTGCGGCCCCTGGAACCGGTCGCCGGCGCGTCGCTGCTGACGCGGATGGTCGCGGACGGGCGCGCCGAGCACGACCAGGCCGCCGTGCGCGACGTCGTGCGGCTGTGCGCGGGCCTGCCCCTCGCGCTGCGGGTCGCCGGGGCCGAGCTGGGCCGTCGCAAGCGCTGGCCCATCGCCCGCTACGTGCGGCACATCGAGGACGACCGCGCCCGGCTCGACCGCCTCTCCGTGGAAGGGGACCACCTCGTGGAGCACATCTTCGACGCGGCGTACGAGGACCTGCCCGACGCGGCGCGCCACCTCTACCGCGCGCTCGGCCGGCACCCCGGCCCCGATTTCGGGCCCGGCGCCGCCGCCGCGGCGGCCGGCACCACCCCGGAGTCCGCCGAGGACGTGCTCGGCGTGCTGTGCGGGGTGAACCTGCTGGAGGAGTGGGCGCCCGACCGCTACCGGTTCCACGAGCTGGTCCGCCTGCACGCGCGGGCCCGCTCCGACCGGGAGGAGCCACCCGCCGCCCGGGTCGCCGCGGAACGCCGCGTCGTCGGCTGGTACCTGCTCGGTGCGGCCGCGGCCGACCGCGCCGTGCTGGGCGCCTCCCGGTGGCGGCTCGCCGAGCACGACCTCTCCCGCTGGGCGCCGCACCGCGACGCGGCGACGGGCATGGCCTGGTTCGAGGCGGAGCGGGCCAACCTGCTCGCCGCCGTCCGGCTGGCCGCCGACCTCGGCGCGCACGTCGAGGTGTGGCAGTTCTGCGAAGCGCTCTGGGCGCTCTACCACAGCCGGAAGCACTACGAGGACTGGATCGAGGCGCACCGGCTGGGCGTGGCCGCGGCCGTGCGGCTCGGTGACCGCGACGCCGAGTCCCGGATGCGCAACCAGCTCGCGCGTGCCCACGTCGAGCGCCACGAGTTCGACGAGGCCCGCGCGGAACTCGACCGCGCGGCGCTCGTCGCCCCCGGCCGGGAGCGGGGACGGGCGCTGCTCGCCGAGTCGTACGGCCTGCTGCACCGGGAGCGCGGGCTGCACCAGGACGCGGTCGACGCGTTCCGCGCCGCGCAGGAGGGCAACCGCCGGCTCGGCGACCGCCGGGGCGACGGCCTCCAGGGCTACCAGCTCGGCGACGCCCTCGTCCGGGCCGGCCGCGCGGCGGAGGCGCTCCCGGTGCTCCGGCGGGCCTCGGCGCTGCTGGTCGACCTCCGGGACGAGATGGCCGCCGCGCGCGTGCACATCGCCCTGGGCAGGGCGTACGAGGCGCTGCGCCGGTACGCGGACGCGCGGCAGGTGCTCACCGAGGCGGTGACGACCACCCGCGACCGGGACCAGCCGGTGAAGGAGGCGCAGGCGCTGGAGGTGCTGGTCGGCGTCGCCGAGCGGGACCGCGACCAGGTGCTGTTCCGCGACTCCGCCGAGCGCCTCTACCAGCTCTACCGCGCGGCGGGCAGCCCGCGCAGCGACGACGTCCGGCGCTGGATCGCGCGGGGGCGCAGGTGAGCCGCCCGGACCTTGACCTGCACCACGTCCGCGCCGACGCGCACCCACAGCCGGACCAGCGGGTCGGGCGTGAACCCGGCCGCGGTCCAGCAGTGCAGGGCGCTCGCCGCGACCAGGGGGTCGGCGCAGTTCACGCGCCACACCGCGCCGCCCCGGAACGCCACGGTGCAGTGCCCGCCGTCCGTCGCGGCCGCGATCAGCGCGCCGGGGTGGTCGTGGAACACCCCCTCCGCCCAGTCGGCGACCTCGTGCTCGGCCCGCGGTTCGGTGCCGACGAGCACCTCGGCGTTCGCCAGGCGGGTCGGGTCCGCCTCCCGGTCGACGTCGACCACCGGGAACGGGTCCCCCTCGGGGGCGTGCCGCGGGGCTAGGTCCGGGAACCGCTCCACCTCGATGCGCGCCCCGCCCGCGGCGACGTCCACCAGCCGGGTGGTCACCCGGTGGGCGGTGGTGCGGGGGGTCGGCAGGGGGTCGGCGTCGGGCACCGGGTGGACGCGGGCGCGGACCCGGGGCAGGCGCATCAGGTCGGCCGCCACGTCGTGCAGGGCCTGCCAGGCGCCGCCGGGCCGGCCGAGCACGCGGGCCGTCAGCTCCCCGAACCGCTCCGGCACGTGGTGCTCCAGGGCCGACTCGACCTGCGCCCGGACGCCGGGGGCCGGGCCCAGGCGGTCCACGGCCTCCCAGAGCCGCGCGTTGGGCGAGTCCGGGGCGACGTCGGCGCCCCCGTCGGACACCAGCAGGACCGGCAGGCCGAGCGCCGCGCCGTAGAGGGTGACCGAGCCGTGGTCGCCGATCACCACGTCGGCCGCCAGCAGCGTCGCCCCCCAGGACGAGTCGGGCGGGACGACCACCAGCCCGGCCTCGCGCGCGGCGCGGAGCTGGTGGTCCACCTCGAACCGGCTGTCGTGCCCCTCGACGTTCCAGTGGCGGACGAACGCGACGCGGTACTCGTCCGCGGGGAGCAGGGAGAGCAGGTCCAGCAGCAGGCCGGGGGTGGTGGCGAGGGTGGACCGCCCGCCCCAGGTGCTGCTCACGAGCACCAGCTTCTGGCGGGGACCGACGCCGAGCCGCCGCCGGTGGTGCGGCCGGGCCCGCGTGCTCGCGACGAGCTGGTCCATCACCGGGTCGCCGATGACCGCGGCGCGCGGCACCGCTTCGGCGCAGCTCCGGGCGAGCCGGTCGAACTCCTCCTCGTGGGCGAGCCCGACGACGGTCGCCACCACCCGGCCGCGGTGCGTGAGCTGGCTGCGCGCGATGCCCGCCGGTGAGACCTCGTCGCCGGTGGCGAAGGGGACGATGCGGGCGTGCCCCGCGCCGTGGGGGATGACGAAGACCGGGCCGGTCAGCTCGCCGAGCCGCGGCGTCGAGTGGGCGGCGAGGACGAGGTCGAAGGCGCGCGCCCTGGCCTGCTGCCACGGCAGCAAGTGGCACCGCAACACCTTCAGGTGATCTTTGAGCTCACGGGCGAAGCCCGACCCGAGGTCGATGGTGAACTTGATCGCCAGCGGCACACCCGGGTCGAACCCCCGCACGACGGTCAACAGGCGGTCGAGCGAGGTGAAGTTCCGCACGACCACCAACAGGGTCCGTTCCGCCCTGAGGCTGCTTCTCGCGTGGGTAGAGGTCATCTCGCCTCCTGCCCCTGTGGGGTACCTACGCACTGTAGGTAAGCAGAACGATACTAGGCGATGTGCTGTATAGCTAGATGCATGTGTCGTTCTGCTAGATAGCTCTTTGCGAGAGGCAGTCTGCTAGGTAGCAGAGTGCTGGTAGTGTGGGGCGATGAGCAGCCCGACTCGGGGATCGAACCCCGTGGCAGAGCAGTGGCGACTGCGCACGGAGATCAAGAAGGCCAGGGAACGCCGCAGACTGACCCAGAAGGACGTCGCCGCCGAACTCGACTGGTCGCCCTCCAAGGTCGTCCGGATGGAGAACGGGCAGGTCGGCGTGTCGGTCACCGACCTGCGCGCGTTGTTGCAGCTCTACGGCGTCACCGACGAGCAGGTGGTCGGGGAGCTGGTCGACCTCGCCAAGGCCAAGGGCCGGCGGGCCTGGTGGGACGAGTACCGCGACCACCTCGGCCCCACCATGGTCACGCTGCTCGGCCTGGAGGGAGCCAGTTCGCTGGTCCGCCAGTTCGAGGCGCTGGTCGTGCCGGGCGTGCTCCAGACCGAGGCGTACGCGCGCACCGTGCTCTCGCTCTACCACCCGCCGGAGCGGGTGGCCCCGCTCACCGCGGTCCGGCTGGAGCGGCAGAAGATGCTGCTGGAGCAGATCGGCGTCGAGGGGTTCTTCATCCTCGACGAAGCCGCCATCCGGAGGTGGGTGGGCGGCCCGGAGGTGATCCGGGAACAGCTCGAACACCTCAAGGAGGTGAACCGCCAGCCGAACATCACCGTTCAGGTCATCACCTTCGACCGCGGCGTCCACCAGGGAATGCACGGGTCGTTCTCCGTCTACGAATTCCCGTCCGGCGACCAGGACCGCGCGGTCTTCGTGGAAAGGCCGGGCGGCACGAACATCGTCCAGAACGACCCCGACACCGCGAAGTCGTACGTCGAGACCTTCATGGAGCTGGAGCGGTTGGCCGTGCCGGCGGCGGAACTCGACCAGGTCGTCGACCGGGTGCTCGGCGAGATGCTCGGCGGATAACGACGCCCGACCGCGTCGTCCCAGGTCATTCCACGGCGACGGGCTTGCTCCCCGTGCCGGGAGCAAGCCCGCTCCCTCTCTCGGCGGTAGTTGCCCTCTTGCCCGCGTGGATACGCTCGAATGGACCGCGTCCACGTCGGGGCATTGCGGGCAGGGGGACACCTGGTGACTTCGGGAGAATCCGGTCGGCTCGTCCGGGGTGTTCCGGAGCGGACCGAGTGGCGCAAGAGTTCCGCGTCGAAGGACGGCAGTTGCGTCGAGGTGTCGTTCTCCCCCGACCGCGCCCTCGTGCGTGATTCCCGCAATCCTGCGGGCGGCCCGCTGCGCTTCCCCGCGCACGCGTGGCGCGCATTCCTCGGCGACGTCCGCCGCTGACCCGCCGCCTCGCGCGGTGGGCGGTGGCGCGGTCGGCGACCCGGCGGGGCCGCCGACCTGCCCGTCCCGCTCCCTACACCGTCTCCGACTGCGGCTCCGGCGTCGCCGCGACCTTCTTGCGGCGCGCCCCGACGGCCGCGTCCACCAGCAGGAACGCCAGCAGCGACAGGCCGAGCAGCGGTACGAACCAGCCCACCAGCGCCGCCACGACCAGGACCGCGACCAGTTGCGCGCGCGGCACCTTGCGCCACTGGCCGCGCGGCACGGGCCGGCCGAAGCCGCGGGTCGGCCGGCGCAGCCACCAGACCCGGTAGCCGAGCACGACCAGCGTCACCAGGCCGAGGCCCAGCAGGAGCAGCAGGACCTGGTTGGGCCAGCCGAACAGGCTGCCCATGTGCGCGTCGATGCCCCACCGGGCCAGCTTCGCCATCAGCGGGTAGTCGCTGAACCGCACCTCGTCCACGACCGCGCCGCCGGTGACGGCCACCGCGTCCACCTGCGTGGGCCAGCCGCGGTCGATCTCGGTGACGTGCCACGGCATCCCGGCCATCGGCGGCGGGGTGACCTCGACCAGGCCCGCGTCGATGCCCCCGACGCCCCGCGCGGCGGCCACGACCGAGTCGATCTCACCGGTGGCGGGCGGGATGGGGTTGGTCATGTCGTGGCCCGCGTGGTCGCCCGCGCCGAGGGACGGGGTGCTCCAGTTCAGCGCGGCGCGCAGCGCGGAGACGTTCTCGCCGGCGTAGGTCGACCAGGTCAGGCCGGTGGCGGACAGGAACAGCGCGCCGACGAGCACCCACAGGCCGAGCGTGGCGTGCCGCCTGGTGGTGGTCTTGACGCGCTGCGCGCGGCGGCGGCTGAACCACAGGAACACGCCGCCCAGCGCGACCGCCCACAGCCAGGACGCGGCCAGCTCGCTGTAGAGCCTGCCGGGTTCGCCGAGCATCAGGTTGCGGTGGACGGCGTCGATCGTGGTGCGCAGCGGCAGCACGCCGCTGGTGCCGTAGGTGTCGAGCGTGCCGACGACCCGCGCGTCCGCCGGGTCGACGAACACGGTGGGCCGGGCGTCGCCGTCGCCCGCGAACAGCACGCGGGTCGTGGCGCCGGGTTCGGGCGCGGGCCGCACGGCCACCGGCACGTCGCCCTGCCGGGCGTCCACGGCGGCCTTCACCTGCTGGGACAGGGGAACGGACCGGGACGACTCGGGCACCCGCAGGTGGTCGGCGTACAGCACCGACTCCAGTTGCGGCGTGGCCGCGTACAGCACGCCGGTGAGGGCGGCGACCAGCACGAACGGGCCGACGAGCACGCCGGCGTAGAAGTGGAAGCGCAGCACGAGGCCGCGCCAGGACTCGGACATGGGGAGGCTCCTGGGTACGGGGAGTCGCCACCGGTCCCGGTTCGGGGCAGTGGCGCGGGGGAGGGACGCGTACCTAGGGGCGGGGCGGGCCGCGGCGGGGGACCGCCCGGCGGCGCAGGACGTCCGACAGCGGGTGGTCGGGGTGCGCGGCGATGGGGATGCGCAGCGGCGCCGCGGCGGGCGCCGGGGCGAGGCGGCGGGGCAGCACGGCCGCCAGGGCGGCGGCCAGCCGGAACACGGCGCCCTCGAAACCCGCGAGGGCGGAGACGACGACCGCGGTGGCGACCGCGTGGGTCAGCAGCATCGACGGCGCGGGCGCGATCTCCCGCTCGTGCCCGGACAGCACGGCGAGGAACACGTGCGCCGCCACCTGGACGACGCCGACCAGGCAGAGCAGTTCGCCGACGCCGAGCCTGCGGTCGGTCAGCGGCACGCACGTCCAGCCGATGGCCAGCGCGAAGACCAGCACGTGGGGCAGGGACGGCAGGTGGCCGCCGCCGGACGCGTGCGCCAGGACGGCGAGCAGGCCCGCGGACACACCGACCGCGCCGCAGCGCACCACGCGCGCGGCTCCTCGGGTGGGGGCCGGTGCCACGATTCCGCAGCGTAGCGGCCGGACGGGTGCGGAAGAAGGCCCGAGGGGAGGATCGCGGCAGGGCCCGCCGGACCACGTTGTCCGGGCGACCCCCATTCACCGCTCGTCACGCCTATTCGCGTGGAATACCGCGCCCTCAGTTGTAGGGCAATCCGCCGAACGGGGCGGTGGCCATCGCCGCGGCCGTGGTGAAGGTGGTGACCAGCAGGACGGCCATGAGCACTCGTCCGATTCGCATGCGTTCTCCGGTCTACTGGGGACGGGGAATTCGACGATTACCCTCGCAGCACTCGTCGAGGGGTGGAGGGTAATCGACGTGAACAAACGGCGGGCCACGGGGGCATTCAAGTTAATTCGAAATAAAGTAACACCTTGTTAACGCCGGCTTAGCGTCGTATTCTCGCGGTGTGCGCGCCGTCACACTCCGCCTCGCCGGGCGCGAGCGGGAACTGGGCCGCCTCCTGGCGCTGGTGGACGACCTGTCCCAGGGGCGGGGCGCCGCGCTGCTCGTCGAGGGCGAGGCCGGGATCGGCAAGACCGCGCTGGTCAAGGCGGCCTGCGAGGTCGCCGCGGCCAAGGGCTTCCGGGTCTGCCGGGGCGCGGGCGACGAGCTGGGCCGCCCCCTGCCGCTGCTGCCGCTGCTCGACGCGCTGGCCGCCGGCCGCGCGGAGAGCTCCGCCGTCACCGCCGAACGCCTGCTCGCCCGGGTGGACGACCTGTGCGCCATCGGCCCCGTCGTGCTGGTGCTCGACGACCTCCAGTGGGCGGACAAGGCGAGCGTGGCCGTGTGGCGGTGGCTCGCCGAACTCGTCCACCAGCTCCCGCTGCTGCTCGTCGGCGTGCTGCGGCCCCTGCCGCGCCGCGACGACGTGGCCGCCCTGCGCAAGGGCGTGGAACGCCTCCCGCTGCCGCGGCTCGACCCGGCCGCCGTGGTCGAGCTGGTCGGCGCGCTCGCCGGCGGCGCGCCCGACGAGGCGCTGGCGCGGCTCGCCGAGGACGCCGGCGGCAACCCCCTCTACCTGGTCGAACTGGTCGAGGCGCTGCTGCGCGGCGGCGTCGTCGAGGTGGACGCCACGGGCGTCGCGCGGCTCGTCGAGCTGGGCGTGCCGCCGTCGCTGTCGGCCGCCATCGCCGACCGCATCGGGTTCCTCGGCGAGGACGTGCGGCGCGTCCTCGTCGCCGCCGCCCTGCTCGGCGTGGACTTCCCGGTCGCCGACCTGGCCGCCGTCCTCGGCCGCCGCGTGGTCGAGCTGCTGCCCGCGCTCCAGGAGGCGACCGTGGCGGGCGTGCTGGTCGACGGCACGGCCGGCCTGTCGTTCCGGCACCCGCTGGTGCGCACCGCCCTGTACGACGAGGTGCCCGAGGCGGCGCGCGGCGCGTGGCACGTCGAGGCGGCCCGCGCGCTGGCCGACACCGGCGCGGGCGTGGACCGGGTGACCCGCCAGCTCCTCGCCGCCGACGACCGCGTCCCCGACTGGGTGGCCGACTGGCTCGTCGCGCACGGTTCCACGCTCGTCGCGCACGCCCCCGAGGCCGCCGTCGACCTGTTCGGCCGGGTGGTGACCTCGCCGAGCGCGGGCGGGCGGCGCGTCGTGCTGCTCGCCCACCTGGCCGAGGCGCGGTTCCGCTGCGGCGACCACCACGGCGCCGAGTCGGTCGCGCTGGCCGGCCTGGAGCACGGCGTGCTCGTCGACCTGCACTGGACGCTCGCCCAGTGCCGCAGCATGACCGGCCGCTCCGCCGAGACGCTGACCGAGGTGGACCGCGCGCTGGCGCTGCCGTCCCTGACCCCGTCGGACCGCGCCCGGCTGCTCGTGCTCGCCGCCCGCGCCCACTGGGACATGGGGCAGCTCGACGACGCCGAGCGCCTCGCCGCGGCGGCCCTGGCCGACGGCGACGGCGACCGCTGGGCCACCAGCTGGGCCCTGCACGTGCGCACGATCGTGGCCATGGTCCGGGGTCGGATGGTCGAGGCGCTGCCGCTGTTCGACCGCGCCCTCGCGGTCGCGATGGGCGAGCCCGCGACCTCCGACCTGCGGCTGCTGCTCCAGGTCAACCAGGCCGTGACGCTCGGCGAGCTGGACCGCGGCCCGGAGGCCATCGCCTCGGCGCAGGTCGTCCGGCACGCCGCCGACCAGGTCGGCAACCTCGTCCGGCTCGCCCAGGCGCAGAGCGCGCTCGGCCAGCTCCTGCTCGACGCCGGGCGGTGGGACGAGGCGCTGGTCGACGTCGACCTGCTCGCCGACGACCTCAAGCACCCCCTGGCGTCGCGCTGCGACCACGGCGTCGCCGCGCTCATCCACCTGCACCGCGGCGACTCGGCGGGCGCCCGCCGCCACCTCGACTCGGTGGGCGCCGGGCTGGAGGGCCACGTGGTCGGCCCGCTGGCGCTGGCCGTGAGCCTGGAGCTGGAGCAGGCCGGGAAGGTGTGCGAGGCGCTGGCCGTGCTCGACGCGGGCTGGGAGTCGGTCGAGGACCTGCTGCCCGACGCCGCGCGGCTGGCCGTGGAGCTGGGCGAGGACGCGTCCGCCGTCGTCGCGCGGGCCGAGGCGCTGGCGGTCGGCCCCGCCGTGCCGCACCGCCGCGCCTCCGCCCTCTTCTGCCGCGCCCTGGTCGACGGCGACCCGGACGGGCTGCTGCGCGCCGCCGAGGAGTACCGGGTGGCGGGCCGCCCGCTGTTCCGGGCCAAGGCGCTGGCCGCCGCCGCCGTGCTGTTCGCCGCCGCGGGCGACCGGTCGTCCGCGCGCTCCGCCATGGGCCTGGCCGTGGAGGTGCACGAGGAGCTGGGCGCGGAGTGGGACACCACCCGCCTGCTGGCCCGGCTGCGCGAGCACGGCGTGCGGCGCGGCGCGCACGCCAAGCACCGCCGGGCCACGCACGGCTGGGACAGCCTCACGCCGATGGAGCTGAAGGTCACCGACCTCGTCGTGGCGGGCCTGTCGAACCGGCAGATCGGCGAGCGCCTGTTCCTGTCCGGCCGCACGGTCGCCACGCACGTCTCGCACGTGCTCGCGAAGCTCGGCGTCCGCTCCCGCACCGACATCGCCCGCGAGGCCGCGGGCCACCGCCGTCAGGGCCGCGGGTAGCGGTCCCGCGCCCACTCCGCGTACGAGCGGGGCGGGCGGCCCAGCACGGCGGCCCAGCACGGCGGCCCAGCACGGCGGCCACGCACTGCCGGCGACGGGCGGGCGCGGTCAGAGGCGGGCGGTGCGGACCTTCGACGCGGTGATCCACACCGCCTGGCCCACCAGGCCCGCCACCGCGGTCCACAGCACCGGGCGCGGGCCCAGCGAGTCCACGAGCAGCCCGCCCAGGGGCGCGCCGAGCACGACCGCGCCCCGGTTGACCGACCGCATGGTGGCGTTCATCCGACCGCGGAGGCGGTCCGGCGTGATCGTCTGGCGGTAGCCCATCTCCACCGGGCCGTCCAGGCCGATGGCGAGGAAGAACAGGAACTGCGCCGCGCACAGCACCACGAGCCCCGGCGCGCCGGTGCCGGCGAGCGGGAACAGCGCGCAGCCGGCCGGCGTCACCCACCGCCCGACCACCAGGACCACCCCGACCCCGAACCGCTCGCCGGCGCGGGTGGAGAGCGACGCACCCAGCACGCCGCCGAGCCCGCCGACGGCGAACGTGACGCCGAACGCGAACGCGTCGAACCCCAGCTCGTCGAGGACCAGCGCGGTCGAGGCGACACCCGCGGCGGCGGTGAAGAGGAACCACACGTGCGAGGTGAGGGCGAGCGGGGAGAGGACGGGGTGCCGGTAGACCCACCGCACGCCGTCGCGCAGGTCGTCCCGGAGCCGCCGGAGGACGGGCCCGCGCCGCTCGACCCGGACCGGCTGCTCCTCGCCGCGCAGGGACAGCAGCAGCACCCCCGACACCAGGTACGACACCGCGTCCAGCAGGAACCCGAGCGGCGCGCCGAGGGCCTTCACCAGCGCGCCGAACACCGCCATCAGCACCGCCGGCACCGGCAGGGCGAGCAGGTCGAGCGCGAACAGCAGCGGGACCAGGCCGAGCACGACCGCGCGCGCCAGGTCCGCGCCCACCAGCAGCGGCAGCCGGCGGACCCGGTCCACCACCACGCCCGTGACGAGCCCGAACAGCAGGTACGGCAGCCAGCGCGCGGCCTCCACCACGCCCAGCGCGGTGACCGACGCGCCCATCACGTCGATCACCAGCACCTTCAACGCCAGCGCGGTGACGTGCGCGCCGACCAGCGACACCGTGTCGGCCGCCCAGAACCGCGCGTAGTCGCCGTTCCCGCGCAGGTCGCCGGCGGTCGCGTTCCCCATGGCCCCAGACTGCCGGCCGGTCCGGACCCGACCGGGGCGCGGGGCGGTGGTGCAGGCTCGTGCCCATGATCGACGATTTCGCGAAGGACCACCTGCACGGCGACCTGCGGGAGGTCCGCGAGGAGCTGCTCGGGAAGCTCGACGGGGTGTCCGAGTACGACGTCCGCCGCCCCCTGACCGCTACCGGGACCAACCTGCTGGGGCTGGTCAAGCACCTGACCCTGTCGGAGGCGCGGTACTTCGGCGAGGTGTTCGGCAGGCCGTTCCCCGAGCCCGTCCCCCGGTGGGACGACCTCGACCGGCGCGGTGCCGACATGTGGGCGACCGAGCACGAGACGCGCGAGGAGATCACCGGCCGCTACCGGCGTGCGTGGGAGCACTCCGACGCGACCATCGCCGCGCTCGCCGTCGACTCGCCCGGTCACGTGCCCTGGTGGCCGCGGCCCGACGTGGTGCTGTTCACCGTCCTGGTGCACGTGCTGACCGAGACCAGCAGGCACGCCGGCCACGCCGACATCCTGCGCGAGCAGCTCGACGGGGCGGACGTGGCCCGGCAGGGTCGGGACGCGGCCTTCTGGGCGGCCCGGCGCGCGGAGGTCGAGCGGGCGGCCGGGGCGGCGGGTCGGGACGGGGGGTGACCGGGGTGCGGGCCCGGAACCCGCTGCCCCGGCCGCGCTGATCGCCCCGGCCGCCCTGATCGCCCCGGCCGCGCTGGCCGTGTCCGTCGCGCCCGACCGTCAGCTCCGGGAGCGGCGCGCGTGGTTGGCGTGCTTGCGGGCGGCGAAGGCGTGCGCCTCGGCCAGCAGCGGCCGCACCGCCTCGAACGTGGCGTCGCCCGGGGAGACGACGCACACCCAGTGCTGCCCGCCGTAGACCGGGTGCGGCATCAGCACGTCCCGCGCGGTGTGGTCGACCTCGTCCGGCAGCGAGCCGACCACCGCCGCGAAGCCCGCCCGGGTCAGGCCGATGTTGAGCCGGTAGTCGTCCGTGCCGTCGAGCGCGGAGCTGTCGTCGTGGGCGTCGTTCGTCACGATCGTGGCGAACGGCACCTGCCGCTCCGGCGGGAGGTCGCCGTCCGGGTCGTAGAGGAAGAACGTGTCGCCGCCCGCGACGGGTGCCCGCACCCCGTCGAAGGTCTCGTTGACGTACCGCGCCACCTGCTCAGCATCCATGCTTGAAGCATTTCATTGAACTGCTTCTTGGGACTTCCGAAGCACTACCGCCAGGAAGCGCCCCGGAAACCCTCAAACCGCACCTGAACCGCTCGGTCACGGCCCGCCGCCCGCCGCCCGCCGCCCGCCGGCCCCGGCCACCGGCCCCGGTCAGCAGGCGTCGGCGCGGGCCAGCAGCAGGGCGCGTTCCCGGCTGTTGCGGGTCATGTCGGCGGCCCTCTCGAACTCCGCCCGCGCCTCGGCGCGCCTGCCCAGCTTCACCAGCAGGTCGCCGCGGACGCTCGGCAGCAGGTGGTAGCCCTTCAGGGCCGGCTCGTCGACCAGTTCGTCCACCAGCTCCAGGCCGATGGCGGGGCCGAAGGCCATCCCGCACGCGACCGCGTGGTTCAGCTCCACGATCGGGGAGGGCGCGACCAGCGACAGCGCCTCGTACAGGCCCGCGATCCGGGTCCAGTCGGTCTCCTCCGGGGTGCGCGCCCGCGCGTGGCACGCCGCGATGGCCGCCTGGAGCGCGTACGGCCCGGCCATCCCGCGCAGCGCCTCGGCCCGCTCCAGCGCGGCCAGCCCGCGCCGGATGAGCAGCTGGTCCCAGCGCGCCCTGTTCTGCTCCAGCAGCAGCACGGGGTCGCCGTTCGGGCCGACCCGCGCCCTGGCCCGGGACGCCTGGATCTCCAGCAGCGCCACCAGTCCGTGCACCTCGGGCTCGCGCGGGGCGAGGCCCGCCAGCACGCGGGCCAGCCGCAGCGCGTCCTCGCACAGCGCCGGGCGCATCCAGTCGTCGCCGGCGGTGGCCGAGTAGCCCTCGTTGAAGATCAGGTAGATCACGCCGAGCACGGACGCCAGCCGCGCGTCGCGCTCGTCCTCCGCCGGAACCTCGAACGGGACGCCCGCCTTGGCCAGCGCCTTCTTCGCCCGCACGATCCGCTGCGCGACCGTCGCCTCGGGTACCAGGAAGGCGCGGGCGATCTCCTCGGTGGTCAGGCCGCCCAGCAGGCGCAGGGTCAGCGCGACCTGCGCCTCGGTCGACAGCACCGGGTGGCAGGCGGTGAACACCAGGCGCAGCAGGTCGTCGTCGATGTCCCCCACGCCGGTGCTCGCGTCCGGCGCGTGGTCCTGCTCGGTGTCCCGGCCGATCTGCTCCAGCTTGCGCTGGTAGTTCTGCCTGCGCCGGATCTGGTCGACGGCGCGGTTCTTCGCGGCGGTCATCAGCCACGCGCCGGGGTTGCGCGGGATGCCGGTCTCCGGCCACTGCTCCAGGGCGCTGACGAGCGCGTCCTGCGCCAGTTCCTCGGCCAGGCCCACGTCGCGCACCATCCGCGCCAGGCCCGCGATCACCCGCGCGGACTCGATCCGCCACACCGCCTCGACCGCGCGGCGCGCGTCGGTAGCCATCACGGTCCAGGATCAGACCAGCTACCGACGCGCGTCGGCAAGGCGGTCGCACGACGCGAGCCGCGGCGCGGGGCGCGCGGGGGCCTCAGCCCTGCTTGACGCCGTAGCCCTGCTCCGCGCGCAGCTCGTTCTCGCGGTCGACCAGCTCCTGCGGCGCGTTCGCGAACTCCTCGGACTCGAAGACCTGGCGGATCTCGATCTGGGACTGCGCGCCGGTCGGGTTCGGCACCCGCTTGACCCACTCGACGCACTCCTCCAGCGACTTCACCTCCAGCAGCCAGAACCCCGCGATCAGCTCCTTGGTCTCGGTGAACGGACCGTCCACCACGGTGCGCCGGTCGCCGTCGAAGAACACCCGCGCGCCCTTGGCGCTGGGGTGCAGGCCCTCGCCGGCCAGCAGCACGCCGGCCTTCACCAGCTCCTCGTTGAAGGCGCCCATCGCCAGCAGGTCCTGCTCGGTCGCCTCGGCGCCGGCCTCGGTCTCCTCGGTCGCCTTCACGATCACCATGAAACGCATCGACTTCTCCCGTTCGGTTCACCAGCCCGGTCCATCCTGGCCGCTACTGGTGCGACGAACGGGCCGAACGGTGGATCGACACGGTCCCCGGATTTTTTCGACGGATTTTCCGGGGACCCGCCCGCGCTCGTCAGGTGATCGGGTTGCCGCCGGTCACGCCGACGACCTCGCCGGTGATGTAGCTCGACTCGGCCGACGCCAGGAACACGTACAGCGGGGCCAGCTCGGCGGGCTGCGCGGCCCGGCCCAGCGGCGTCTGCTCGCCGAAGCCCTCGACCGCGTCGGGCGGCATGGTGGCCGGGATGAGCGGCGTCCACACCGGACCGGGCGCGACCGAGTTCACCCGGATCTTCCGGTCGGCCAGGTTCTGCGCGAGGCCCTTGGTGAAGTTCACGATCGCCGCCTTGGAGGTGGCGTAGTCGAGCAGCTGGTAGGACGGCTGGAACGCCTGGATCGACGACGTGGTGATGATCGACGACCCCTCCGGCATGTGCGGCACGGCCGCCTTGCACAGCCAGAACATCGCGTACACGTTCGTCTTGAGCACCCGGTCGAACTGCTCCGCGGTGATGTCGAGCAGCCCGTTCTCCTGCGACATCTGGTACGCGGCGTTGCTGACCAGCACGTCGATGCCGCCGAAGGCGTCCACCGCGCGGGCCACGACGTCCGCGCACCGCGCCTCGTCGGTCAGGTCGCCCGGGACGGTCACCGCCTTGCGCCCGGCGTCCTCCACGAGGCGCGCCGTCGCGCGGGCGTCCTCCTCCTCCTCGGGCAGGTAGGACAGCAGCACGTCCGCGCCCTCGCGGGCGAACGCCAGCGCGACGGCCCGGCCGATGCCGGAGTCGCCGCCGGTGATCACGGCCCGCTTGCCGGTGAGCCGGCCGGTGCCCCGGTAGCTCGCCTCGCCGTGGTCGGGGGTGGGGTCCACCTGGTCGGTCAGGCCCGGGTGTTCGATCTTGGTCTCCGCCATGGCTGTGGGGTGCCCAGCGGAGCGGTCCTTGAACACGCCGCGGACCAACGCCGCCGGCGCACCCCCCGACCCGGGGAGGTGCGCCGGCGGACCCGTCGTCGGGGCTACTTGCGCAGCGCCCGCCGGAGGGTGAACGCGCCCGGCCCGAGGACGGAGATCAGCAGGAACGACCAGCAGTACACGGCGGCCAGCTCGCCGGTGTTGTGGATCGGCAGCAGCGCCACCGGCTGGTGCACGGTGAAGTAGGCGAAGGCCATCACGCCGGACAGCACGAACGCGGCGGGCCGCGCCCACAGGCCGACCAGCACGAGCACCGCGCCGACCAGCTCGATGACGCTGCCGTACCAGCCCGGCCAGGAGCCGAACGGGACCGCGGTGCCCTGGCCGTCGACACCGCCGAAGAAGCCCAGGCCCATCAGGCCGTGGAAGCCGAACAGGAACGACACGACCAGCCGGAACGCGCCGAGCGCGAGGTCGTTGCGCTTGGCGGTGCGGGCGGCGGTGTCGGTGGTGGCGGTGTGGGTCTCGGTGGTGGTCATTTCGGTCCCTCCTCGGTCGTCTGCCAGGGCGACGAACGGGGACCCCACCGGATCGACACGGCGGCCGGGTTTTCCTCAGGATTTTTTCGGCAGGTCGACCTGGAGGGTGAACCTGCTGGTCGGAGGGGGTAGCGGTTGGCCCCGGCGGAAGAAGCGGACCCGCCGCGGGTCCTCGGCCTCGGCGCGCATGGCCTCCAGGTCGGCCTCGGTGGGGACGCGGGCGACGGACGGTCCGGGCCGGTGGTCGAGCGGCGGCGCGGGCGGCAGGTGCTCGTCGGGCAGCGGTGGCGCGTCGACCCGGCAGGCGACCAGGCCGGGGGTGTCCGGGAGGTCGGGCGGGCACACCTCGCCGGGCCACGCGTAGTCGAGGTCGTCCGGCACGCCGGGGAACAGCGGGCGGTAGTGCTCGGGGTCCTTGCGCAGCAGCGACGAGCGGTGGCTGAGGTGCAGGGCCTCGTCGCCCAGCCACGGCGGCAGCAGGCCCTCGGCCAGGCACCACGACCAGGTGGGCTCCCGGCCGCCGTGGTAGTCGAGGAGCACGGCGCGCACGCCGTCCCGGTGGCCGCGCCGCCGCCACTCGTCGCACACCGCCACGCCGTAGGCGACGAGCGCGGGCGTGAAGCCGCGCCACATCTGCACCGCCGGGTGCCGCTTCCAGCCGTACTCGGGCCACACCAGGGCCCGCAGGACCTGCAACGTCTCCACGCGCTGCTTGCCCAGGCGCCGGGTGTCGAGCGCGGCGGCGCTGCGGCCGAACGTCGGGTACGGCAGGAACGTCTGCACCCGCCCCGGTTACCCCGGCCGGCGGCCGGCACGCGCGATTCCAAGAGACCGCCGGGCTGTTACCCTGATCGGGTGGAGTTCCAGCGCGCGCGCAGGCCCGAGCAGGTGGCCCAGCGCCGCCGCACGATCCTGGAGACCGCCTGCGCGATGCTGCGGGAACGCCGGGTCGCGGACATCAGCCTGCGCGAGCTGAGCGACCGGGTGGGCCTGGCCAAGTCGAACGTGCTGCGGTACTTCGACAGCCGCGAGGCGATCTTCCTGGAGGTCCTCGACGAGGAGTGGGGCGCCTGGCTGGACGAGGTCGAGCGCCGCCTGCCCGAGACCGGCGGACCGGTCGCGGTCGCCACCGCCCTCGCGTCGTCGCTGGTCGGCCGGGACCTGCTGTGCGAGCTGGTCAGCGGCCTGGGCGGCGTGCTGGAGCGCAACGTGTCCCACGACTCCGCGCGGGCGTTCAAGCTCCGCGCGCACGCGCGCACGGCCCGGCTGGCCGACCTCGTGCGGACCCGCGTGCCGGTCCTGGACGACGCCGCCGCGCGCCACTTCGCGGGCGCGGTGCTGGTCATGACGGCCGGGCTGTGGCCGTACGCGAACCCCACCGAGGCGGTCGCCGCCGTCCTGCGCGAGATGGGGTCGCCGCCGGCCGCCGAGCTGTTCGCCGACGGCCTGCGCGAGGGGCTGGTCAACCAGCTCGTCGGCCTGGTGGCCCGCGCGGGGGACGCGGGGGCGGGCACGTGATCGACGTCGTCGTGGTCGGCGGTGGGGCCATGGGGTCGGCCGCCGCGTGGCAGCTCGCCTCGCGCGGGGCCGAGGTCGTGCTGCTGGAGCGCTTCGCGCCGGGGCACGCGTTCGGCGCGTCGCACGGCGCGTGGGTGCCGGCGGCGGCCGGGTCGCCCGGCCGCGTCCTCACCGCGGCCGAGGCGACCGGGCGGTGGCCCGGTTTCCGCTTCACCGGCCCCGTCTTCTCCCACCCCCGCTCCGGCCGCGTGCACGCCGACCGCGCCGTCGCGGCGCTCCGGGCCGCCGCCGCGCACCACGGCGCCGAGGTGCGGCACGAGGCGCCCGTCGTCGCGCTGCGCCCCCGCGACGGCGGCGTGGACGTCGTCACCGGGAACGGGGTGCTGCGCGCCCGCCGCGCGGTGGTGGCCGCGGGCGCGTGGACGCGCGCGCTGCTCGACGGGCTGGTGCCGCTGCCGCCGCTGACCGTGACGCAGGAGCAGCCCGCGCACTTCGCGCCGCCGGCCGGGCACGAGTGGCCGCCGTTCATCCACCACGGGCCCGAGGCCGTCCACGGGCTCGCCACGCCCGGCGAGGGCGTGAAGGTCGGCCTGCACGGCGGCGGACCGGTGGTGGACCCCGACCGGTTCGGGTGATTTCCTGCTCGACCGGCACGGTCCGCTGGTGGTCGCCGCCGGGTTCTCCGGGCACGGGTTCGAGTTCACGCCCGCCGTCGGCCGCGTGCTCGCCGACCTCGTGCTCGCCGACCTCGTGCTCGCCGACCTCGTGCTCACCGACGCGCCACCGGAACCGCGCTGGATTATTCCCGGCGCCGCCGGACCGGCCTGAGCTTCCCAGGGTGTGGTCGGCCCGCCGCCCGCCCCCCGACCTGACGCAGAATCCGGTCAGGTGAAGGGAAGGGGCGACGATGGCACAGGGCTTGCACCTCGCCGTGGCGCTGGACGCCGGGGAGCGCGACGGTGACGCGCGGTTCACCTCCGGCTTCTGGGGCGACCTGGTGCGGGAGGCGGAGCGGGGCCTGCTGGACCTCGTGACGATCGAGGACGACCTGGGGCCGGACGGGCGGCTGGACTCGGTGCTCGTCGCGGCCCGCGTCGCGCCGCTGACCTCGCGCATCGGGCTGGTGCCCACCGCCGTCACGACGCACACCGAGCCGTTCCACCTGTCGAAGGCGGTGGCGACGCTCGACTACGTGAGCACCGGGCGCGCGGGCGTGCGGGTGCGGGTGGCGCCGCCGGAGCACGCGAAGCACTTCGGGCGGCGCGGGACCGGGCTCGACGACCTGCCCGCGCTGCTGGCCGAGACCGCCGACTACGTCGAGGTGCTGCGGCGGCTGTGGGACAGCTGGGAGGACGACGCGGAGATCCGCGACGTCGCCACCGGTCGGTTCGTGGACCGGGACAAGCTGCACTACGTCGACTTCGAGGGCGAGTGGTTCAGCGTGCGGGGGCCGTCGATCACGCCGCGCCCGCCGCAGGGCCAACCGCCCGTCGCCGTGCTGTCGCACCAGCCGGACGTGCTCGCACTGGCCCGGGGCAGCGCGGACGTCGTGTTCACCACGCCGCGCACGGTCGACGAGGCGCTGGCCCTGATCGCCGAGGCCCCCGGCCCGGTGCACTTCGCGGACGTCGCGGTCGGGTTCGGCGGCGACGTGTCGTCCCCCGACGCGCTGGAGTTCGCGGGCACGCCCGCCGACCTCGCCGACCTGATCACCGAGTGGCACGCGGCGGGCGTCCCCGGCTTCCGGCTGCGGCCCACCTCGCCCGCCGACGACCTGCGGCTGATCACCGACGAGGTGGTGCCCGCGCTCCAGCGGCGCGGCGTCTTCCGCACCGCGTACACCGCCACCACGCTGCGCGGCCACCTCGGCCTGCCCCGCCCCGCGAACCGCTACGCCACCGCCGCGACCGAGAGGACCGTCGGGTGAAGCAGATCCACCTCGCCGCGCACTTCCCCGGCGTCAACAACACGACCGTGTGGAGCGACCCGGAGGCCGGCAGCCACATCGAGTTCTCCTCCTTCGCCCACCTCGCCCGGACCGCCGAGCGCGCCAAGTTCGACTTCTTCTTCCTCGCCGAGGGCCTGCGGCTGCGCGAGCAGGGCGGCCTGATCTACGACCTGGACGTGGTCGGCCGCCCCGACACGTTCACCGTGCTGTCCGCGCTCGCCGCCGTCACCACGCGCCTCGGCCTCGCGGGCACGATCAACTCCACGTTCAACGAGCCGTTCGAGGTGGCGCGGCAGTTCTCCTCCCTCGACCACCTGTCCGACGGCCGGGCCGCGTGGAACGTGGTCACCTCGTGGGACGCGTTCACCGGCGAGAACTTCCGGCGCGGCGGGTTCCTGCCGCAGGAGCAGCGCTACGAGCGGGCCGAGCGGTTCCTCGACGCCGCGTCCACCCTGTTCGACTCGTGGCGCTCCGGCGGGGAGTTCGCCCACCGGGACGAGCAGTTCGACATCTCCGGCCGCTTCGGCCTGCCGCGCTCGCCGCAGGGCAGGCCGGTGATCCTCCAGGCGGGCGACTCCGAGGAGGGCCGCGAGTTCGCCGCCGCCAAGGCCGACGCGATCTTCTCCCGGCACGCGACGCTCGACGCGGGCCGGGCGTTCTACGCCGACGTGAAGGGCAGGCTGGCGAAGTACGGCCGCGCGCCCGAGGACCTGGTCGTGCTGCCCGCGGCGACGTTCGTGCTCGGCGACTCCGACGAGGAGGCCCGGGAACTCGCCCACGAGGTGCGGCGGCAGCAGGTGAGCGGGCAGACCGCGATCAAGGTCCTCGAACAGCTGTGGAACCGCGACCTGTCCTCCTGCGACCCCGACGGCCCGCTGCCGTCCGTCGACCCGCTCGTGGACCCCGGCGGCGAGCACATCGCGCGCGGCCGGGCCAGCGTGCGGATGCACCGCGACCCGCTCGGCACCGCCCGGCAGTGGCGCGAACTGGCCGAGGCCAAGGGGTTGTCGATCCGCGAACTCGTCATCGAGACCAGCGCGCGGCAGTCGTTCGTCGGCTCGCCGTCCACCGTGGCGGCGCAGATCGACGACCTCGTGCAGGCCGACGCGAGCGACGGGTTCGTCCTCGTCCCGCACGTGACGCCCGGCGGCCTGGACGACTTCGCCGACCGCGTCGTGCCGCTGCTCCAGGAGCGGGGCTCGTTCCGCGCCGACTACACCGGCCCGACCCTGCGCGACCACCTGGGGCTCAAGTCGCCGCCCGGCTAGGGTGCGTGGTCGTGAGAGCACTCGTGGTGCGGGGCGGCTGGGCCGGGCACTCGCCCGTGGCGGCGACCGACGCGTTCCTGCCGTTCCTGCGCGACGCCGGGTTCGCGGTCGACGTGTCCGACTCGCTGGAGGTCTACGACGCGGCGCTGCCGTCCTACGACCTGGTCGTGCAGTGCTGGAGCGACGGCGAGCTGAGCGACGACCGGTTCGCCTTCCTGGAGGCGGCCGTGCGGTCGGGCACGGGCCTCGCCGGGTGGCACGGCGGGCTGGTCGACGCGTTCCGCGGCACGCGCGGGTACATGCGGCTGGTCGGCGGGCAGTTCGTCGCGCACCCCGGTGACTTCGTGGACCACCGGGTGGAGATCACCTCGACCCACCCGGTGGTGGCGGGCCTGTCCGGGTTCGCGCTGCGCACCGAGCAGTACTGGGTGCTGGCGGACGGGCTCAACGACGTGCACGCGACGACGACGTTCGCGCCCGCGGACCCGTGGCACGCGCCGCTCACCGTGCCCGCCGTGTGGACGCGCCGGTGGGGTGCGGGGCGGGTGTTCGCCTGCACGATCGGGCACGCGCCCGAGGACCTCGCCGTGCCGGAGGTGCGCACGATCGTGGAACGCGGTCTGCTGTGGGCGGCCCGCGCCAAGGGCTGACCGCGCTAAGGACTGACCGCGCCAAGGGCTGACCGGGACCGGCTGACCGGGACCGGCCGGCCCTGCCCGGTCCAGGCGCTGCCCGGTTCCGGCGCTGCCCGGTTCCGGCGCCGCCCGGTTCAGGCGCTGTCGGCGGGCAGGGCGGCGGGTTCGGAGTCGGCCAGGTTCTCCGGCAGCCGCAGCCCCTCGTGCAGCGGGACCAGCTCGGACTGGAGCACGAGCGCCGCCGCGCCGATCGCGGACGCCGTGGCGGCCGAGCGGGACAGGCGCACGTCCACGGTGTGCGCGGCGCGGGAGAAGAAGGCGCGGTCCAGTTCGTCGCGGACCACCGGCAGGTAGACCGAGCCGGCGATGGCGAAGCTCGGTCCCGTGAGGACCAGGACCTCCAGGTCCATGATGTTCGCCAGGGTCCGCGCGGCCACGGCGACGCAGCGGGCCGAGCGCTCCAGGATCGCCAGGGCCGACGGCTCGCCCCGGCGTGCCGCCCGGCTGACCGCCGCGAAGTCCGACGACACCGACCTCGTCCGACCGGTCAGGCCGGCGGAGCGGGCCAGCACCGGGTCCGCGCGCGCCGCCGCCACCACGGCCGCCGGGCCCGCCAGGGCCTCCACGCAGCCGCGCGCCCCGCACCAGCACTCCGGGCCGTTCGCGTCGACGCAGATGTGCCCGATCTCGCCCGCGTTGCCGCTGCTGCCCCGGTAGGTGATGCCGTTGATGACGAGGCCCGCGCCGATCCCGGTGCCCATGTAGAGCGCCGCCGAGATGGCCGTGCCGCCGATGCCGCCCGACCAGTGCTCGCCGAGCGCCGCGGCGGTGGCGTCGTTGTCCAGCACCACCGGCAGGCCGGTGGCGCCCTGCAACGCCTGGTCGAGCGGGAAGTCCTCCCACTTGCGCATGGACGGCGGGGTCAGCCCCATGCCGGTGGTCCCGCTGAGCGGCCCGGGGGAGACGAGGCCGAGGCCGAGGACCCGGGTGTGGTCCACGCCCACGCCGTCGATCAGGGACTTCACCTCGGCCGCCATCCGGCCGACGACGGTCCGCGGCTCGGCCGCGCCCGCGCCGGCCCGCGAGATGCGCGCGACGACGGACCCGCCCAGGTTGGTCAGCACGTACGTGATGCCGGCGTGGTCCAGGTGCACGCCCACCGCGTAGCGGGCGGAGTGGTTGAGCTGGAGCAGCACCCGCCGCTTGCCGCCGGTGGACTCCGCGCGCCCGGTCTCCACGACCAGGCCCTCGTCGATCAGCTTGCGGACGACCGTGGAGATGGTGGCGCCGGTGAAGCCGGTGGCGTTGATGAGGCCGACCCGGCTGATCGTGCCCGCCGCCCGGACCACGTCGAGCACGGCTGCCTTGCTGCTCGCGTGCTGCGTCGCCCGCGTCGGTCCGCTCACCAGGCACCCCGCGTCCGTCTTAGTTCGTTCGTCGGACGAAGGGTAGCAACTTGGCCGGCAGATGACGGCCAGGTGTTGACTTCGTTTCTTCGTTGACTTAACAATCTCGGTCAACGCGGGACCGCGGCCGGTCTCGGGCCACGAGAGGAATCAACGATGTTCCTGAAGGCAAGGCGCCCCTCCCGAGCGCGTGCGGCGGCGGCCGGACTGGCCGCGGTCGCCCTCCTGGCGACCGCCTGCGGCGGGTCGGACGCGGCGAACGACGCGGACAAGGACACGCTGGTCGTCTACACCGGGCAGTCCGGTGACTGGCAGGTCAACTTCAACCCGTTCTCGCCCACCATGCTCGAAGGCCCGGGCACGATCTTCGAGCCGCTGTTCTTCTTCAACAACATCCGCGACGTCGAACCGCGCCCGCGCCTGGGCAAGAGCTTCACCTGGAACGAGGACGGCACGAAGCTCGACGTCGTGCTGCGCGACGACGCGAAGTGGACCGACGGCGAGAAGTTCACCGCCGCCGACGTCGTCTTCACCCTCGACATGGTCAAGAAGAACGCCGCCATGAACGGCACCGGCTACAAGGGCACCGCCACCGCGGTCGACGACGCGAACGTCACGATCACGTTCGACGAGCCGTCGTTCCTGGAGGGCCCGCAGGTCCTGGGCCGCATCTGGATGGTCCCCGAGCACAGGTGGAAGGACCTCGCGACGCCCGCGACCGACGTGGTGAAGGAGCCCGTCGGCACCGGCCCGTTCCAGCTGGAGGACTTCAAGGCCCAGGCGTTCACGCTCAAGGCCAACCCCTCCTACTACGAGGGCGAGCCGGCGCTGAAGAAGGTCCGCTACCTCGCGCTGTCCGGCAACCAGTCCGGCGAGGCCGCCCTGCGGCAGGGCCAGATCGACTGGCAGACCGGCCCCGTGCCGGACATCGCCAACGTCGAGAAGAACTACCCCGGGTACAAGGCCATCACCGTCCCGATGAACCAGACGGCCCTGTTCACCTGCTCGAACGCCGCGCTGGGCTGCCAGGGCCCGCAGACCGACGTGGCCGTGCGCAAGGCGATCTACTACGCCATCAACCGCACCCAGGTCAACCAGCTCGCCTTCGAGAACACCTCCAGCGAGATCTCGCCCGGTGCCGCGCTGGTCGAGCGGGACAAGGACGTCGTCTCCGCCAAGCTCCGGGAGAAGACCGCCCCCATGCAGCCGGACGCGGCCAAGGCCACCTCGCTGCTGGAGGGCGCGGGCTACGCCAAGGGCGCGGACGGGATCTTCGCCAAGGACGGCGAGCCGCTGGCCATGACGCTGAAGGTCGTCGCCGGCTGGACCGACTACATCACCGCCGTCGACACGATGACCCAGCAGCTCCAGCAGGTCGGCATCAAGATCACCGCCCAGCAGGTGTCCTGGAACGAGTGGTCCGACGCGCGCGGTCGCGGCCAGTTCGAGCTGCTGATCGACGCCCTGCACCAGGGCCCGGCCCCCGACCCGTACTACAACGCGTCCTACTTCTTCAGCACCGCCACGACGGCCGAGGTCGGCGAGGTCGCGAACCCGAACTTCTCGCGCTTCGCCAACCCGGCCGTCGACGCCGCGCTGACCGCGCTCAAGGGCATCGACCCGAAGGACGCGGCGGCCCGCCAGCCGCACTTCGACACCATCCAGACCGAGATCGAGGCGGCCATCCCGTACATCCCGGTGCTGACCGGCGGCACGACCAGCGAGTTCAACGCGAAGAAGTTCACCGGCTGGCCCACCCGGGACGACCTGTACTCGTTCCCGGCCGTCTGGGCGCGCCCGGAGCACTCGGAGATCTTCCTCAAGCTCAAGCCCGCCGGTCGGTGACCGCGCACTAGGGGACAGGCGGACCGATGAGGTACTACGCACGGAAGTTCGCGTTCTACCTGGTCGCCCTCTGGGCGGCGCTGACGCTGAACTTCTTCATCCCGAGGCTCATGCCGGGCAACCCGGTGGACATCCTCATGGCGAAGCTCGCGCAACGGGGCGGAACCGTGGACCCGTCGGCCCGCCGGGCGTACGAGCTGCTGCTCGGCACGAACAGCGGTGAGCCGCTCGTCGCCCAGTACTTCTCGTACCTGGGCAACATGTTCCGCGGCGACCTGGGCATCTCGGTGTCGGCCTTCCCGACGCCGGTGTCCGAGATCATCGCGGGAGCACTGCCCTGGACGCTCGTGCTCGTCGGCATCGCGACGTTCCTGTCGTTCGTCTTCGGCATCGCCCTGGGCACGTTCGTCGGCTGGCGGCGCGGCACCTGGCTGGACAGCCTGGTGCCCGCCACCACCGTGCTCGCCGCCGTGCCGTACTTCTGGCTGGCGCTGATCCTGGTCGCCGTGCTGGCCTCGGCGCTGGGCTGGTTCCCGCTGCTCGGCGGCTACGACGTCGTCCTGTCGCCGGGCTGGGACGCCGACTTCATCGGCTCCGCGATCTACCACGGCACGCTGCCCGCGCTGACCATCGTCCTCTCCTCGGTGGGCGGCTGGCTGCTGGGGATGCGCAACATGATGGTCTCCGCCACGGCGGAGGACTACGTGCTGACCGCCAGGGCCAAGGGCCTGCGCGACTCCCGCATCATGATCAAGTACGCGGCGCGCAACGCGGTGCTGCCGTCCGTGGCGGGCTTCGCGATCTCGCTCGGGTTCGTGGTGTCCGGCTCCGTGATCACCGAGCAGGTGTTCTCCTACCCCGGCATCGGCTCGAAGCTGCTCCAGGCCGTGCAGAACAACGACTACGCCCTCATGCAGGGCATCTTCCTGGTGATCACGGTCGCCGTGCTCGGCGCGAACCTCGTGGTCGACCTGCTCTACGCCGTCATCGACCCGCGCACCCGCGTCAGCGGCTGAGAAGGAGAGCGGACACCGTGACCAACCTCAGTCCCGTGACCGTCGCACCGCCGCGCGGCCGGTCGGGCTGGCGCTCGATGCTGCCGCGCTGGTCGCCGAAGCTGGCCGTCGGCCTCGGGCTCATCGCCGCCATCACCCTCCTCGGCCTGGTCGGGCCGCTGCTGGTGGGCGACCCGAACGCCATCCGCGACACCGGGCTCACCCCGCCGGGCGGCGAGTTCTGGCTGGGCACCACGCTGACCGGCCAGGACGTCCTCGCCCAGATCGCCCACGCCACCCGCGGCTCGCTGTACCTGGGCCTGCTGGTCGGCGTGATGGCGACGTTCCTGTCCGCCCTGTTCGGCATCGTCGGCAGCTACGTCGGCGGGTACGTCGACGAGGCGTTCTCGCTGTTCTCCAACGTCATGCTGGTCATCCCCGGCCTGCCGCTGGTGATCGTGATCTCCGCGTTCGTGCCCGCCGACCAGCGCGGGTCGTGGACGATCGCGGTGGTGCTCGCCATCACCGGCTGGGCCGCGTCCGCCCGCGTGCTGCGCGCCCAGACCCTGTCGCTGCGCAACCGCGACTACGTGGCCGCGGCACGGGTGGCGGGCGAGAAGCCGTGGCGCGTGATCACCGTCGAGATCCTGCCGAACCTGCTGCCGCTGCTGGCCTCGCAGTTCGTGTTCTCGGTCATCTACGCGATCCTCAGCGAGGCCGGCCTGTCGTTCCTCGGCCTGGGCGCGTCCAACTCGTCCACGCTCGGCACGATGCTCTACTACGCGCAGAACGGGTTCGCCCTCCAGCGCGAGGCGTGGTGGTGGTTCGTGCCGCCGGGCCTGATCATCGCCCTGTTCGGCTGCGGCCTGTCGCTGGTCAACTTCAGCATCGACGAGATCATCAACCCGAAGCTGCGCGACATCCCCCGCCGCCGGGCGGCCGACGTCGTCCGCGCGCCCGAGCCCGTGGCGCGCCCGGACGACGACGTGGTGCTGACCGTGCGCGACCTGTCGGTCGTCTACCGGGTCGACCGGCCCGTGCACGCGGTCGAGCGCGTGTCGCTCACGCTGCGCCGCGGCGAGATCCTCGGCCTCGCGGGCGAGTCCGGCTGCGGCAAGACCACGCTCGCCTACGCGGTCAACCGGCTGCACCGGCCGCCCGCCGAGGTGAGCACCGGCTCGGTCACGTTCCACGACCGCGACGGCGGTGACGTGGACGTCCTCGCGCTCGCACCGGGCGAGCTGCGGGCGTTCCGCTGGTCGAAGCTGTCCATGGTCTTCCAGGGCGCGATGAACGCCCTCAACCCGGTCATCACCGTGCGGGCGCAGCTGGAGGACGTGCTCACCACGCACCGCCCGGGGATGACCCGGGAGCAGCGCCGGGCCCGGTGCGAGGAGGTGCTGGAGCTCGTCGGCGTCGACGTGCGGCGGCTGACGTCCTACCCGCACGAGCTGTCCGGCGGGATGCGGCAGCGCGTCATGATCGCCATGGCGCTGCTGCTCGACCCGCAGGTCATGATCATGGACGAGCCGACCACCGCCCTCGACGTGGTCGTGCAGCGCGGCATCCTGCGCGAGATCCTGCGGCTGCGCGACGAGATCGGCTTCGCCGTCCTGTTCATCACGCACGACCTGCCGCTGCTGCTGGAGCTGGCCGACCGCATCGCCGTGATGAAGGACGGCGAGGTGGTCGAGTACGCCACCGCGCGGGAGGTGCACGAGAACCCGTCCCACCCGTACACGCGGCAACTGCTCGACTCGTTCCCCAGCCTGACCGGCGAGCGCGGCGCGTTCGTGCGGTCCGGCGAACCCACGGCACCCGGAGGCGTCCGATGACCGCGTTGGAGGCGAAGGGGCTGGTCAAGGACTTCCACGTCCGGGTCGGCCTCAAGCGGGTGAAGCTGCGCGCGGTGGACCGCGTGTCGTTCACCCTCACCCCGGGCCGCACGGTGGCGCTGGTCGGCGAGTCCGGCTCCGGCAAGTCCACCATCGCCCGGATGATCGCCCGGCTGGAGAAGCCCACCGGCGGCGACATCGCGGTCACCGACGAGGCCGGGCGGCGGGTGCCCGACCGGCGCTACCGCGACCACGTGCAGATGGTGTTCCAGGACCCGTTCGCCTCGCTCAACCCGTTCCACACCATCGCCCACCACCTCGAACGACCGCTCAGGCTGCACGGCCGGCCGCACGGCCGGGACGAGGTGGTCCGGCTGCTCGACCGGGTGTCCCTGCCCGGCCGCGACATCGCCGACCGCCGCCCGCACGAGCTGTCCGGCGGCCAGCGGCAGCGCGTCGCCATCGCCCGCGCCCTCGCGCCCGGCGCGAAGGTCGTGGTGGCCGACGAGCCGGTGTCCATGCTGGACGTGTCGATCCGGCTCGGCGTGCTCAACCTGATGGCCCGGTTGCAGCGGGAGGAGGACCTCGCCGTCCTCTACATCACGCACGACCTCGCCACCGCCCGGCACTTCTCCGACGACATCCTGGTGCTCTACAAGGGCCGGGTCGTCGAGCGCGGGCCCGCCGACGAGGTGATCCTGAACCCGCAGCACCCGTACACGAAGATCCTGGCGTCCGCCGCGCCGAACCCCGACGCGCGCGGTCGCGTGCTCGACATCGACCCGGCCGAGGTCGAACGGGCCGGCGCCGCCGCCGCGTACGACCACGGCACCCGCCGGTGGGAGGAGGCGACCCCGTGACGCTGACCTGGTCGACCGGCGCGGTGCGGCTCGTGCTGCGCACCGGCGACGGACCCGTGAGCCTGCTGTCGCTGCGCCCCGACGGCCCGGTGGACGGCGTCGGCGTGCCGCTGGTCGAGGTGCAGGCGCTCGGGCACGGCCGGTTCCCCGGCAGCCACCGCTACGCCGACACCACGATCGGCGCGCGGCTGCGCTACCGGGAGCACCGGGCGTCGGCGGACGAGCTGCGCGTCGTGCAGCACGACGAGGTGACCGGCCTCGTCGTCACGTCGGTGTTCCGGGGCGTGGCCGGCGTGCCCGCCGTGCGGACGTGGACCGAGGTGGCGGCCACCGGCGACCCGGTGCACCTCCAGGCCGTGACGTCGCTGTCCACCGGGGCGTTCCTGGTCGACTCCGGCCGCGCGGTGGACGACGTGGACCTGGTGCACGGCGACTCGGACTGGGTCGCCGAGTCCCGCTGGCACCGCACGCCGCTGCGCGAGGCCGGCCTGGTCGCGATGGACCCGGCCGCGCACCACCACGCCTCGCGCAGCCGGTTCGCGCTGACCTCGCGCAGCTCGTGGTCCACCGGCGAGCACCTGCCGTCCGGCGCGCTCGTGGCCCGCGACGACAGCTGGGCGCTGGCGTGGCAGGTCGAGCACAACGGCGCGTGGCACTGGGAGGTCGGCGAGACCGTCGACGGGGCCTACCTGGCGCTGCTCGGCCCGGCGGACGGCGAGCACCAGTGGGCGCGGGTCGTGACGGCCGACGAGGGCTTCACCACCGTGCCCGTGTCGGTGGCCGTCGCCGCCGGCGGGGTCGACGAGGCGTTCGCGGCCCTGACCCGGCAGCGGCGGGCGACGCGGCGCGACCGGCGCGCCCCGCACCTCCCGGTGGTCTTCAACGACTACATGAACACGCTGATGGGCGACCCGACGACGGACAAGCTGCTGCCGCTGGTCGACGCGGCGGCCGACGTCGGCGCGGACTGCTTCTGCGTGGACGCCGGCTGGTACGACGAGGACGGCGGCTGGTGGGACAGCGTCGGCGAGTGGCGGCCGTCCCGCACCCGCTTCCCCGGCGGCCTCGGCGAGGTCACCGAGCACATCCGGTCGCGCGGCATGGTGCCCGGCCTGTGGCTGGAGCCCGAGGTCGTCGGCACCCGCTCGTCGCTCGCCCGGACCCTGCCCGACGACGCGTTCTTCCAGCGGCACGGCGCGCGCGTCGGCGAGCACGGCCGGTTCCACCTGGACCTGCGCCACCCGGCCGCGGTCGCGCACCTGGACGAGGTGGTCGACCGGCTCGTCGGCGACCTCGGCGTCGGCTACCTGAAGCTGGACTACAACATCATGCCGGGCGCGGGCACCGACGTGGGCGGCCTGGCCCCCGGCGACGGCCTGCTCGGCCACAACCGCGCCCACCTGGCGTGGCTGGACTCCGTGCTGGCCCGCCACCCCGGGCTGCTGCTGGAGAACTGCGCGTCCGGCGCGATGCGGATGGACTACGCGCTGCTGTCCAGGCTGCACCTCCAGTCCACGTCGGACCAGCAGAACCCGTTGCTGTACCCCAGGATCGCCGCCGCCGCGCCCGCGTCCGTGCTGCCCGAGCAGTGCGGGAACTGGGCGTACGCGCAGCCGGGCATGACGCCGGACGAGGCGGTGTTCACCCTGGCGACGGGCGTGCTGGGCCGCCTCTACCTGGCCGGCCGGGTGGACCTGATGGACGAGGACCGGCGGGCCCTGGTCCGCGAGGCCGTGGCGGCGCACAAGGCGCTGAGGCCGGAGATCGCCCGCTCCACCCCGTTCTGGCCGCTGGGCCTGACCTCCCGCCCCGGCCCGTGGGTGGCGGCGGGCCTGCGGGGCGCGGCGACGCACCTGGCCCTGTGGCGCCTGCCGGACGCGCCGCCCGACGTCGCCCTCCCCGTGCCGCACCTGCGCGGGCGGTCCGCGGAGGTGACCCCGGTGTTCCCGCTGTCGGCGCCGTCGTGGGACTTCGGCTGGGACGCCGCCGGCGGCGTGCTGCGGGCCCACCACGACGGCACCGCACCGGCCGCCGTCGTGGTGGCGCTGGGGGCGTGAGTCACACCGCCGTCGCCCGCAGCAGCACCAGCCGCTCCGGGTACTGCACCGGGGCCTGCACGCCCGCCGACCCGAGCACCCGGCCCGGCAGCACGACCCCCTCCGGGGTCCACCACGGCAGCCGCACGCCCCAGTCGTCCGCGTTCCCGTCCGGCACGTCGCCCGGCGCGAGGGGCCGCACGCGGTAGCGGCGGTCGGGGGACAGGCCCGGCAGGCGGACCGGGCCCGGCGGGTACGAGGCGGACGTCGCCACCGACACGATCGCGAACACGGCGTCCGAGCCGTCCTCGGCCACCACGCCGTGCACGTCGAACGCCGGGTCGGGGTGGTCGCCGTGCACCGAGGTGCCCGTGTGCAGCAGGCCGCGCAGCGACTTGTGGAGCGCCACCCACTCCGCCAGGCGGGCCCGCTCGTCCGGGGTGGCCGCGGTCAGGTCCCACTCGACGCCGAAGTGGCCGAACAGGGCCGTGCCCGCCCGGAAGTCCAGCGGGTGCCGCCGGTGCGTGGTGTGGGACGACGCCGCGCCCACGTGCGTGCCCATCAGCTCCAGCGGGATCAGCGCGTTCGTCCAGCGCTGCGCCGACTGCCGCTCCAGGGCGTCGATGCAGTCCGACACCCACACCCGGTCGGTGCGCTCCAGGACCTCCAGGTCCACCCGCGCGCCGCCGGACGAGCACGACTCGACCTCCACGCCGGGGTGGCGGGAGCGCAGCTCGTCGAGCAGCCGGTAGACGGCGAGCGTCTGCCCGTGCACGCCCGCGCGGCCGGTGGGGCGGTGGCCCGCGTCGACCAGGTCCCGGTTGTGGTCCCACTTCAGGTACGACACCGGGTAGGTGGACAGCAGGTCGTCCAACCGCTCCAGGACGTACGCGTACGCGCCCGGCTGGGCCAGGTCGAGCACCTGCTGCGACCGCGCCGCGCCCGGCAGCCGGTCGCCCGCCGCCATGAGCCAGTCGGGGTGCGCCCGCGCCAGGTCGGAGTCGGGGTTGACCATCTCCGGCTCGACCCAGATGCCGAACTGCATCCCCAGGCCGGTCACGTGGTCGGTCAGCGGCGTCAGCCCCTCCGGCCACACCTCGTCGGACACGTACCAGTCGCCCAGGCCGCGCTTGTCGTCGCGGCGCGAGCCGAACCAGCCGTCGTCGAGCACGAACCGCTCCGCGCCGATCGCCGCCGCCGCGTCCGCCAGCGCCGTGAGCCGCGCGAGGTCGTGGTCGAAGTACACGGCCTCCCACGTGTTGACCACGACGGGGCGCGGCGACACCGGGTGCGTCGGGCGCGACCGCAGGTGCCGGTGGAACCGGGCGGACACCTCGTCCAGGCCCACGCCCCACGACGCGTACTGCCACGGCGAGGTGTAGGTCTCGCCGGGCGCCAGCACGACCTCGCCGGACAGCAGCAGCTCGCCCGAGCCCAGCAGCGACACCGAGTGGTACGTGCGCTCGGCGAACGTGCGGTGGTTGCCGGACCAGGCCGTGTGCACGGCCCAGACCTCGCCGGTGCGGTTGCCGAAGCCCTCGACGCCCGCCGCGAGCAGGTACGCCGAGTCGTAGCCGGTGCGGCCGGTGCGGTTCTCGCGCACGCGCAGGCCCTGCGTGAAGCGGGTGCGCTGCGGGCTGCGCTCGCGCGTCCAGCGACCGGTGAAGTCCAGCAGCTCCACGGCCTCGGCGGGCACCGGCAGGGTCAGCGAGACCGCGTCCACCGCGAACGGCCCGGAGCCGGTGTTGGTCAGCGACGCCCGCTGCCGCAGCAGGCCGGACGGCAGCAGCTCGACGACCAGCTCCAGCCCGAGCCCGGCCGCCTCGTCGACGGCGCGCACCAGCGGCCCGTCCACGGACACGACGCGGAACGCGGTGGAGAAGTCGCGGCCGTCGCGGTTGCCGGTGACGCCGGGCGTGCCGAGCCAGCCGGCCGACTGCTCGGGCAGCACGGCCACGTCGACCGCCCCGTCCACGGAGAACCCGATGGGGTGCGGCGCCTGCGCCAGCACCACCGCGCCCAGCTCGGCGTCGGTCAGCTCGCCCAGGTCCGCGCCCCAGTGGCGGACGCGGGGGAGGGTGCCCCCGGAGAAGTCGAGGACCACGCTCACCCCCGCCGCCCGCAGGTGCGTCACGTCCGCCACTCGTGGCCTCCCTCGTCGACGATGAAGCTCGTTGACTTACTTTAGTTGCTGGCGTAAGAATCGCCATACCTTGATGTTCACAAGGCGGAAACCCACCGCCGCGCCGGGAAGCGCCGGGAAAAGAGGAACGATGATCCGCACGACCTTGCACGACGGGTGGCGCCTGCGCGCGGTGGGCGGGCCGGTCCCGGACGGCGTCGCGGACCGGGAGGTCCCGGCCGCCGTCCCCGGCAGCACGCACCTCGACCTGCTCGCGGCGGGCCTCATCCCGGAGCCCTACCTCGACACCAACGAGGCCGAGCTGGCCTGGATGCACCGCGCCGACTGGCGCTACGCCACGACGTTCGAGGCCGGCGCGGCGCGGGACGGCGAGCAGGTCGAGCTGGCGTTCGACGGCCTGGACACCGTGGCGACCGTCGAGCTGAACGGCCACGTCCTCGGCAGCACCGCGAACATGCACCGCTCGTACCGGTTCGACGTGCGCGACGCCCTGCGCGACGGCGCCAACGAGCTGGTCGTCACCTTCCGCTCCGCCCTCACCCACGCGGAGGAGCAGGAGAAGGCGCTGGGCGCGCGCGACCGCGCCTACGGCCACCCGTTCAACGCGGTGCGCAAGATGGCCTGCTCGTTCGGCTGGGACTGGGGCCCCGACCTCCAGACCGCGGGCATCTGGAAGCCGGTGCGGCTGGAGCGCTGGTCCGACGCGCGCTTCCGCGAGGTCCGCCCGCTGGTCGCGGTGGACGCCGACGGCACGGGCCGGGTCGAGGTGCACGTCGCCGTCGACCGCGCGCGGGACGCCGACCTCGCCGTCGTCGTCTCCGTCGGCGGCGCGGAGCGGCGGGTCGCGGTGACCGGCGACACCGCCTCGGTGACCGTCGAGGTGCCGGGCGTCGACCTCTGGTGGCCGGTCGGCTACGGCGACCACCCCCTCTACGACCTGCGCGTCACCCTCGAAGCGGACGGCGCCGAGGTCGACGCGCACCACCGCCGCGTGGGCTTCCGCACGGTCACCGTGGACACCGAGCCCGACGAGGTCGGCACCCCGTTCACCTTCGTCGTGAACGGCACGCGCGTGTTCGCCAAGGGCGCCAACTGGATCCCCGACGACCACTTCCTCACCCGCATCACCCGCGACCGCCTGGCCCGCCGCGTCGACCAGGCCGTGACGGCGAACATGAACCTGCTCCGCGTCTGGGGCGGCGGCATCTACGAGACCGAGGACTTCTACGACGTCTGCGACGAGCGCGGCGTGCTGGTCTGGCAGGACTTCCCGTTCGCCTGCGCCGCCTACGCCGAGGAGTCCCCGATGTGGGAGGAGGTCGAGGCCGAGGCCCGCGAGAACGTCGCCCGGCTCACCTCGCACGCCTCCCTCGCGCTGTGGAACGGCAACAACGAGAACCTGTGGGGCTACCGGGACTGGGGCTGGCAGGAGCAGCTCCAGGGCCGCACCTGGGGCCTGGGGTTCTACCAGGAGCTGCTGCCCGCGATCGTCGCCGAGCTGGACCCGACCCGGCCGTACTCGCCGGGCAGCCCGTACAGCCCCGGCGACCTGCACCCCAACGAGGACACCCACGGCACCCGGCACGAGTGGGAGGTGTGGAACCGCGTCGACTACACCCACTACCGCGACCACACGCCCCGGTTCTGCTCGGAGTTCGGCTTCCAGGGCCCGCCCACCTGGGCGACCCTGACCAGGTGGGTGCACGACGAGCCGACGACGCCGACCTCGCCCGCGTTCCTGCTGCACCAGAAGGCCGAGGACGGCAACGGCAAGCTGGACCGCGGCCTCGCGCCGCACCTGCCCGCGCCCGGGTCCTTCGAGGACTGGCACTGGGCGACCCAGCTCAACCAGGCGCGCGCGGTCGCGTTCGGCGTCGAGCACTTCCGCTCGCACTGGCCGCGCACGGCCGGCGCGGTCGTGTGGCAGCTCAACGACTGCTGGCCGGTCACGTCGTGGGCCGCGGTGGACGGCGACGAGCGCCCCAAGCCGCTCTACTACGCGCTGAAGCACGCCTTCGCGCCGCGCCTGCTCACCGTGCAGCCGCGCGCCGGCCGGGACGCGCTGGTCGCCGTCAACGACACCGACGCGGTCTGGACCGGTGAGGTGGCGGTCACGCGGCAGACGTTCGCGGGGGAGGCCCTGGCGACGGCTACGATTCCGCTCGACGTGCCGGCGCGGTCGGTGGCGACGCTGGAGCTGGCGGAGGACCTCGTGACACCCGCCGACCCGAAGGGAGAGGTGCTGGTCGTGAGCACGGCCGACGCGCGCGCCGCGCACGTGTTCCGGGAGGACCTGGAACTGGCCTACGACCCCGCCCCGCTGACCGCCGAGGTCACCAGGGTCGACGGCGGCTACCGGGTGGACGTCGCCGCCTCCTCGTTCGCCCGCGACGTCGCGCTGCTGCCCGACCGGGTCGCCGAGGACGCCGTCGTGGACGACGCCCTGGTCCCGCTGGCCGCCGGCGAGTCGCACTCGTTCCTGGTGCGCACCTCCGCCGAGCTGGAGGACCCGGCCGCGCTCACCGGTCCGCTGGTGCTGCGCTGCGCCAACGACCTGGGCGCGGTGCGGACGTGACCGCCGGCTCCGCCCCCGGCGACCCGGCGGGCCCCGGCCAGGCGAGCACCGGGTCGGTCGGCCTGGTCCTGGCCCGGCCCGCGCGGCTGCTGGGCGCGGAGCCGTTCTTCATGGAGTTCATCGCGGGCATCGAGGAACGCCTGGCGGAGGACGACCGCTCCGTCCTGCTGCACGTCGTGGCCACCGAGGACGCCGAGATCGCCGCCTACCGCCGGTGGGCGGCGGGCGGCGTGGTCGACGCGGTGGTGGTCGTGAACCGCACCGTCGACGACCACCGCCCGGCCGTGCTGCGGGAGATGGGCCTGCCCGCGCTGTTCGTCGGCGAACCGGACGAGCTGGCCGTGCCCGCCGTCCGCTCGGACGACGCCGGGCCGGTCCGCGAGGTCCTCGCGCACCTGCTGGAGCTGGGCCACCGGCGCATCGCGCGGGTCACCGGCCCGCGGACCTTGTTGCACACCAGGGCGCGCACGGCCGCGCTGCTGGAGGGCTGCGCGGCGGCGGGCGTCGAGCCCGTCGTGCTGGAGGGCGACTACTCCGAGGAGTCCGGGGCCAAGCTCACCGCGGCGCTGCTGGGCGCCGCCGAACCGCCCACCGCGATCCTCTACGACAACGACGTGATGGCCGTGGCCGGCCTCGGCGTCGCCAAGGAGCTGGGCTTCGCCGTGCCCGACCGGCTCAGCCTCGTCGCCTGGGACGACTCGTCGCTGTGCCGCCTCGCCTCGCCCGCGCTCACCACGATGAGCGTGGACGTGCACCAGTTCGGCGTGACCGTCGCGGAGTCGGTGCTGGAGCTGGTCGGCGGCGGCGACGTCGCCGAGCGCTGGTCGCCCACCGCGACGCTCGTCCCGCGCTCCAGCACCGCCGCACCGCTCTAGAGGGAGACCATGACCCACCAGCCCGCCGCCGAGCGCTACGAGTCCATGCCCTACCGCCGGTCCGGCCGCAGCGGGCTGAAGCTGCCCGCCGTGTCCCTGGGCCTGTGGCACAACTTCGGCCACGACCGGTCGCTGGACGGCCAGCGGGCCATCCTGCGCCGCGCGTTCGACCTGGGCGTGACCCACTTCGACCTGGCCAACAACTACGGCCCGCCGCCCGGCAGCGCCGAGGAGAACTTCGGCCGGGTCTTCGCGCAGGACCTCGCCGCCCACCGGGACGAGATCGTCGTCTCCACCAAGGCCGGCTACCTGATGTGGGACGGCCCGTACGGCGAGTGGGGCTCCCGCAAGCACCTGGTGTCCTCGCTGGACCGGTCGCTGGGCCGGCTCGGCCTCGACCACGTCGACGTCTTCTACCACCACCGGCCGGACCCGGACACGCCGATCGAGGAGACGATGGGCGCGCTCGACCACGTCGTCCGCTCCGGCAAGGCGCTCTACGTCGGCGTCTCCAACTACTCGGCCGAGCAGACCCGGGAGGCCGCGGCCGTGCTGCGGCGCCTGGGCACGCCGCTGCTGGTCCACCAGCCGTCGTACTCGATGCTCAACCGGTGGGTCGAGGACGGCCTGCTGGACGTGCTGGACGAGGTCGGCGCGGGCAGCGTCGCGTTCTCGCCGCTGGCCCAGGGCGTGCTGACCGACCGCTACCTCGACGGCATCCCGTCCGGCTCGCGCGCGGCGGGCCCGTCGCCGTTCCTCAGCGCCGACCGGCTCGACGAGGCCACGCTGGCGAAGGTGCGGGCGCTGGACGGGATCGCGAAGGGGCGCGGCCAGACGCTGGCGCAGCTCGCCATCGCCTGGGTGCTGCGCAACGTCACGTCCGCCCTCGTGGGCGCGTCGAGCGTGCGGCAGCTGGAGGACAACGTGGCGGCCACCGCCCGGCTGGACTTCGACGCCGACGAGCTGGCCGAGATCGAGCGCCACCTGTGACGGCGCGGTGGTGACGGCGCGGTGGTGATCAGGACCGTCCAGGTCGGACTGGGCGCGTGGGGCACCGACTGGGCCGTGCGCGTGCTGCCCGAGGCGCCGGAGCTGGCCGCGGTCGGCTTCGTGGACACCGACCCGCTGCGGCGCGCGGAGTTCACCGCGCTGACCGGCACGCCGGCGTCGGCCGCCGTCGACTGGTCGGCCGACTTCGACGCGGTCCTGGTCACCACCTCCCTGGGCGCGCACGCCCCGGTGGCGCGGGCCGCCCTGGAGGCGGGCCGGCACGTGCTGCTGGAGAAGCCGCTCGCGCTGGACCTGGCCGAGGCGGTGTCGCTGGTCGAGCTGGCCGAATCGCGCGGCCTGGTGCTGCTGGTGTCCCAGAACCACCGCTTCTTCCCGGCCGCCGCGGTCGCGGAGGAGGCGTTGCGGCACGTCGGGCAGGTCCGCAACGCCCGCGTGTCCTTCCGGCGGGACCACCGCTTCCAGGCGCTCGGGCCGTCACCGGACACCTCGGTCCTGCACCAGGTCGCCGCCCACCACTTCGACCTGGTCAGGTACCTGCTGGGCGAGGTCGCCGCCGTCACCGCCCACCGCTGGCGGCGGGGCCAGGACCCGGACGTGCTGCTGTCGTCGTTCTCGGCGACCCTGGAGCTGGCCGGCGGCGCGCTGGTCGAGTACAGCGCGTCGACCAGCAGCCAGGCGACGACGACCCCGTGGTCCGGCGAGTGGGTGGTCGAGGGCGACGGCGGCACCGTGGAGTGGTCGGGCGAGAGCCGGGTCAACCTGTCCCGCGTGACGGTGCACCGGGCCGGCCTGCCGCCGGAGACCGTGCCGGTGGAGGCGCTGCCGTCGAAGGCGGGCGTGGGCGACCGGGTGGCCGTGGTGCGGGACTTCGCCGACGCCGTCCACGAGGGCCGGGCGTCGGCGCTGTCCGGTCGGGCGAACCTGGGCACGCTGGCCGCGCTGCTGGCGGCGTGGGACAGCCTCCAGCGGGGCGGCGCCCGCGTCGAGGTGCGCGTGCCGGGGTGAGGCGGTGACCGGGTGGTCCCGCCACCGGGGGTGCGCAGCCTCGGGCTCACCGTCCCGGGTTCACCGTCCTGGGCGCACCGCCGCCGAGGGCGTCGCGCAACCGCTTCAGCAGGCCGTCACCGGCGCTGATGACCTCGGGAACCGCCTCGGTCGGCCCTCTTGACGTAACTTTGCTTAACCGCTTAACTAAGTTCCATGCGCCACGCACGCGAGCCGGTCGCGCTCGCCCTCGACATCGGCGGCACGAAGCTCGCGGCGGCCCTGGTCGGGGCGGACGGCGCCGTGCTCGCCCGCCGCGCCGCGCCGACCCCCGCCGGGGACGCGGACACCGTCTGGCGCGGCCTCGCGGGGGTCGCGACCGAGGTGCTCGACCACGCCGCCGCCCTCGGACGGGAGGTCCTGGGCGCGGGCATCGCCTCCGCCGCGCCGATGGACCTGCGCACGGGCACCATCAGCCCGGTCAACATCCCGGGCTGGCGCGACTTCCCGATCACCGCCCGCGTCGCCGCGCTCGTCCCCGGCCTGCCGGTCCGGCTCGGCGGCGACGCGCTGTGCATGGCCCTCGCCGAGCACCGCCACGGCACCGGGCGCGGCAGCTCGTGCCTGCTCGGCATGGTCGTCTCCACGGGCATCGGCGGCGGGTTCGTCTTCGACGGCCGACCCCACTTCGGCACCACGGGCAACGCCGGGCACGTCGGCCACTTCGTGGTCGACCCCGCGGGCCCGCCGTGCGGGTGCGGCGCGCGGGGCTGCTCGGAGGCCGTCGCCAGCGGGCCGTCGATGGTGCGCTGGGCGCTGGAGCAGGGCTGGCGACCGCTCGGCGGCACGGCCGACGGCATCGCGCTCGCCGCGTCGGCCCGGGCGGGCGACCCCGCGGCGCGGGCCGCGTTCCGGCGCTCCGGGGAGGCGGTCGCCCGCGTCGTCACGGTGGCCTCGGCGCTGTGCGAGATCGACCGGGTGGTGATCGGCGGCGGCGTGGCGCAGGCGTGGGACCTGCTGGGACCCGCCGTGGTCGAACCGCTGGCCGCCTACTCGGGACTGGACTTCATGCGCCGGGTCGAGGTGCGCCCGGCGACGCTCGGCGTGGACTCGGGCCTGATCGGGGCCGCCGCGCTGCTCGCGGTCGACGCGGTCGACGCGGTGGGCGCGGTGGGCGCGGTGGGCGCCGTCGACGCGGTCCGGGCGGCCGGCCCGGCCGGCGCGAGTGGCGTGGACGGGCGGGTCCCGTCGCTGCCGGTGGTGATCTGACCGTGCGGGGGAGCGCTGTGCGCAGGCTGGACGCCGTCGTGCGGGAGTACCACTGGGGTTCGCGGACCGCGCTGGCCGGGATGCGGGGCGAGCCGTCGCCGAGCCCGGTGCCGCAGGCCGAGCTGTGGGTCGGCGCGCACCCCGACGACCCGTCGCGCCTGGCGGACTGCGGGGTGCCGCTGGACGTCCACCTCGCCGCCGACCCGGCCGGGCTCCTCGGCCCGGAGTGCCTGGCCGCGTTCGGCCCGAGGCTGCCGTTCCTGCTCAAGGTGCTGGCCGTGGACGCGCCGCTGTCGCTCCAGGTGCACCCGGACCGCGAGCGGGCGAGGACCGGGTTCGCCGAGCGCGGCTACCGCGACGACCGGGCCAAGCCCGAGGTGCTGGTGGCGCTCACCGACTTCGAGACGCTGTGCGGGTTCCGCGAGCCCGCCGCGACCGTGGCGCTGCTCGACGCCCTGGGCGTCGCGGCGCTGGGCCCGGTGCGCGACGCGCTGGCCGCGGGCGACACGGCGGGAGCGCTGCGCCGGGCGCTGCACGGGGGAGCGGACGTGGTCGACGAGGTGGCGCGGGCGGCGGCGGGGGTGCCCGCGCTCCGGCACGTCGCGGACCTGGCCGGGGTCCACCCCGGTGACCCGGGCGTGGTCGCGGCCCTGCTGCTCGACGCGGTCACGCTGGAACCGGGCCAGGCCGCGTACGTGCCGGCCGGGGTGCTGCACGCGCACCTGCGCGGCGTCGGCGTGGAGCTGATGGCCAACTCGGACAACGTCCTGCGCGCCGGGCTCACGTCGAAACCCGTGGACGTGCCGGGGGTGCTGGAGCTGGTGGACCACCGCGCCGGACCGGCGGGGCTGCTGGACGGCGAGGTCGACGGTCCGGTGAGGACGTACCGGACGCCGGACCCGGAGTTCCGGCTGCACGCCGTGCGGGCGGGGGCCGTGCTGCCCGGCCGGGGGCCGCAGCTCCTGCTGTGCACCGGCGGTTCCGTCGTGGTGACCCGCGCCGGCGAGGCGGTCGCGCTGCGCGGCGGCGAGTCGGTGTTCCTGCCGCACGACGAGCGGAGCGCGGCGGTGGTGGCCGGCGACGGCGAGGCGTTCTGGGCCACCGTCGGGGGGTGAGCGGTGCGCGCGGGTGCGGCGG
>NZ_JBPKJK010000061.1:0-48544 GCF_051756985.1 Saccharothrix sabaoui | reverse complement strand
CCCGGACGAGGTTCTCGGTTTTACGTGACCTGCGTCACATCAGTACCAGCTGTTCTCCTCCGCGGTGGCGCTCGTCTCGGCCTCGGCGGTGGCCCGGTGGGACACCGCGGCGACCGCCTCCGCCAACTCCTTGCGCACGTCACCGCCGTTCTCGGTCTCGACGACGACCACGATCTCGCTCTGCCCGGCGCCGTCGTCGACCACGGTCAGCTCGCCGCGGTAGCCGTTCTCGTCCCACGTCACGACCCGGCGGTCGTGGTCGACGCCCGGGGTCGTCGCGGACAGTCCGGGCAGGTGCTGGGGCAGGCTGCCGGGGCGCGCGAGGAAGCCGAACAGCTCCTGCGCGGCCATCCCGACCGGCGCCCGGTACTCGTAGCTGGTCATGCCGCCGGGTACCCCGTCAGGCGGGCCCCAAGACCCCGTCGAACACCGCGCGCAGGGCGTCCGGCGGCCCGGTCATGCCCTCCCGGCACGCGTCCGCGAACGCCACCGGGTCGAGCCCGGCGACCGCGACGTGCCACCCCGCCTCCAGCGCGAGCTGGGCGAAGAACGCCCGCTGCGCGCGACCGTTGCCCTCCCGGAACGGGTGCAGGGCGTTGACCTCGGCGAAGTAGAACGTGAACCGGTCCAGGAGCCGCTCCCGGTCCAGCCCGCGCAGGTACAGCTCCTTGCGCAGCTCCTCGAACAGCCACCCGGCGTACCGCTCGACGTGCTGCCACCCGGCGAACGGGACCGTCCGGGCGATGTTCACCCGCCTGAGCTCCCCCGCCCACGGGTACAGGTCGCCGAAGACGTGCCGGTGGAACGCCCGCAGGTGCGCCAGGTCGTAGGGGCCGGGCAGCGGCCGGATCTCCAGCTCGCCGATGCGGATCGCGCTCAGGCGCGCCTCGGCCTCGTCGCAGGTCCGCTTGTCGGTCAGGCCGAGCTTGTTGAGCAGGACCCCCGTCACCGGGTCCGCGTACGGGTCGTCGTGGGGCGCGTAGTCCTGCGCGCCCGCGCCGTTCCGGGGCCTTTCGGCGGGTGGGTCGTCGAGGGTCACGACCCGCGCAGCGCCTCGATCTCCCGGGCGATCGCCTCGTCCACCGTCAGCTCGCCGGCCGCGATGGCGCGCATCGACGCCACCGTCTCCTCCGGCACGTCCAGCCCCTCCAGGCGGACGCTCGCGACCGCGTCGGCGAACGCCTGGTCGGGGGTGCGGGTCAGGCGGCGGAAGTAGCGGGCCATCACGTCGTGCCGCAACGCCTCGTCGCTGGGCTCGGACTCCGGCAGGTCGCCGCGCGCCACGCGCCACGGTTCCTCCGCGTGCGCCATGTCGCTCAGCTCGTGCCTGCTGAAGTGGCCGTAGCGCTGCACGACCGAGCCGACGACCGCGCGCCCCCGCTCGTCCAGCGCGCCGGGGTCGCCCTCCTCCCAGGCGAAGACCTCGGAGCGGCCCTGGTGGCGGTGGTAGACCTCGGGCACGACCGGTCCGCGCCGCCACGCCTCGATCCGCGCGTCGAACAGCGGCTCGTCGTGCTCGGCCAGGTGCCACGCCTGGGCGTAGTAGAGGAGCTTCTGGAGCTTCATCGGCGACTCGGGGCCGGTCGCGGCGAGCACGGCCGCGGCCACGTCGTGGACGTTCGCCATGCCACCTCCGCAGGGCTGTGAGCTGGGAGTACCGATTCTACCGGATCACCGGTCACGGCGGGGGCGGCCGGTCGCCGCCAGCACGGCCGCGCCTGCCAGCACGAGCAGGCCGCCGAGCAGCGGGAACCCGCTGAGCGGGGAGCCGGTGGTGGCCAGGTGGCCTGACGCGGGTGCGGTGGGCGTGACGGGGGCGGGCGTGACCGGGGCGGGGGTGGCCGGGGTGGGGGTGACGGCGGCCGGGTGGCTGCTGGAGGGGGTGGCCGTCGGCGGGTGGGTGGTGGTCGGGGGCTCCGTCGAACCGGTCGTGGTCGGCTGCGTCGTGGTCGGCTGCGTCGTGGGCTGGGCCGTGGTGGTCGGCTGCGTCGTCGTGGGCTGCGTCGTGGTCGGCTGCGTGTCGCAGGCCACGCGGTCCGCGAACGGCGCGTAGTGGATCTCGCCGCCACTGGCCCCGGCCGAGCCGTGCACGAGGGTGCGCACCACCACCGCGCCCTCGACGTTGGCCGAGCTGTCGTCGACCAGGGTCGCGTTCGGCGCGTACACCGTCCCCCACACGGTCGGCGTGCCGGCGGGCAGCGTGATCGTCCCCGAGGTGGTGAAGTTCCACAGCACGTGCCGCGACGGCCCGTTGCCCTGCCAACTCACGTTCGGCACCGACCACGAGTAGTCGCCGGTCGCGGCGACGTTGACGACCAGCCACGCCTGCTCGCCGGGCTGGAGCGCCCCGTTCAGCGGGTTGACGTTGTCCAGCGCCGCCACCTGCTCCGGGGTCAGCGTCAGCACGTTCCCGCCGGGCCGGAGGCCGATCGTGGCGGTGGGGTCGACGCCGTTCCAGGGCGCCTGCCCGTTCTGGTCGCGCAGCACGACGGTGGACGGGCAGGCGGACAGGTCGGCGTTGACCGCCCGGTAGGCGGCGAACAGCGCGGGGAAGTCGAACCCGCTCGGCCCGCCCACCGACCCGGCGGGCTGCGCGGTCTGCACCACCACGGCGGGCCGGGTGCCCTGGTCGCCGCCGGACGGCACCACGAACGTCACACCGCCCGAGGGCAGCACGCCGGCCGCCGACAGGTCGCCGATCTTGGCGTACGACCGGTCGAGCACGTTCAGCAGCGAACCGGGCGCGCTGTTCGCGAAGTCGGCCCGGCCGCCGACGACGAGGCTGGTCGGCCGGTCGTCACCGGGCAGCGTGTGGGTACCGGGGTTGTTCGCCCCCACCTGGTAGGTGCGGAACCGGAGGTCACCGCCGATCGCGACCGGACCCTCGGTCTCGTTCTCGTGCAGGACCGCGTCGCCCTCGACGAGCACCAGGAACCCGTGGCTCGGGTCGAGCGCCACGTCGTCCGGCGCCACCGGGCGCACCGGGTTGACCGCGGCGGCACGCGGGTGGGCGGGTGCCCACCCGATCGCGGCGACGGCGACGGCGAGCGCCGCGGCGAGACCGACGACTCCGGTGCGACTGGTGCGCATTCTCGGCTCCCGGGGAGGACGACGACTCCAGGGAGCCAACCGCGGCCCACGCGCGGCGGCTCGTCGGCACGCACGCGGGTTCACCCTCAGGTGTGGACTAGTTCGTGCGCCAGCCCAGCCTGCCGTCGGCGGTGACGAGCGGTTCGCAGTGCCCGAGCGGGCCGCGGTGCTCCAGGGCCGTGGCGACCAGGTCCAGCATCTCGTCGATGCTCGTCCACTCCGGCTTGAGCATCTCGCCCGCCTCGCGGTCCCACTCCACCACGCAGCCGGACAGCACGCCGGGCCGCAGGTCCACGGCCAGGGCGTCGCCGCAGCCGTCGAACGCGATCGGCAGCCACTTCGGGTGGAACCCGGTGGTCGGCGACCCGGCCTCGGTGTCGAGCTCCTCGGGCCGGAACGGCTCCTTGAGCCGCCAGGAGCGCAGCGAGTTCGACGGGCCGAGCGGCGTGTAGAACGGCGGCAGGACCTCGGCGAACGCCAGGTCGACGGTGCCGCCGCAGACCGTCCACCACGCGCGCAGGTCCTCGGGCGGGTCCAGGCCGGTGGCAGCGGACAGCGCCTCGACGGCGGCGGTGCCCTCGGGGGGCACGAACACCGATCCGGTCGAGGGGGCGTGGTCGTCCAGCCACGCCACGATCCGTTGCCAATGGCGCAAAACACCCACCCGTACATGATCAGGTCGCGATACCCCGGCGCGGTACCGCTCATCGGGGCACGATCCGCCGGAACGCCGCACGGGCGGGACCGGCATCGGGCAGGATCGTGGCCGCAGGGCGCCCTTCCGGGGCGCGAGAGGGCATCGCAGGGGGACGCGAACGTGGAACGGGGTTTCGGCGTCGACACCGCGGCGCTGTCGGCGTACGGCAGCGCTGCCTCGGGGTTGGCGGGCGAGGTCGGCGAGGTCGGTACGTCGACGTTGGCGGGCACGACGTCGTTGGCCGCCGGCAGCTTCGGCCGGATCGGCGACGAGGTGGGCCTGGGCGCGGCCTTCCAGCGGGCGGCGCAGGCCCAGGTGGACGGGGTGGCCGCCGCGGCGGCCGGGTTGACCGGGTTCGCCGACGCCGTGCGGAAGTCCGGCGAGGCGTACGTGGAGCAGGAGGCGCGCACGAGCGCCGACCTCGGCCGGACCTACCGGGTCTGACGTGGACGTCGGAGGTTTCCTCGCGGGCCTGGTCCAGCCGATGGAGGACCACCTGGCGCGGCTGGAGGGCGACACCGGCGGCGCGTCGGGCGCGGCCGACGCCTTCGGGCGGGCGTCCTCGGCGCTGGCCGAGGTCGACGGCCGGCACACCGGCGCCGCGAACGCCGCGCTGGCCGGCTGGTACGGCGAGAAGGCGAACGCGTTCCAGGAGCGGGTGTCCGCGTTCTCGACCGGCGTGGGCGCGCTGGCCCGCAACGCGACGACCACCCAGCAGGCGGTGACCACCGCCGTGGACGCGGTCACGTCCGGGCGCGCGGCGATCCGGGGGTTGATCGACGAGTTCACCGGCTGGGCCTGGCCCCGGCTCGCGGCGGCCGCGGCGGCGTCGGTGCTGGGCGGGATCGGCGCGGTGCTCGCGGTCGCGGCCGAGGTGACCGCCAAGGCGCGTGAGTACGAGGGGAAGACCGGCCGGGAGCTGGAGCGGGTCCGCACCGAGCTGACCGCCGCGGTCACCCGGTTGCAGGGGCTCCAGCAGCCGGACTTCGCCGGGCTGGGCGCGCCGTTGGGCGCGGAGAGCGGCGGGACCACGTCCACCTCGTCCGTCGGCGACGCCGGCGGCGGCAACAACGGCAACGGCAGCAACAACGGCAGCGGCAGCGGTAATGGTGGGAGCGGCGGCGGCAACGGGGCCGGTGGGGGTTCGGGTGGCGGGTCCGGTGGCGGTTCGGGCGGGGGTGGTGGCAGCGGGCCGCGGTTGCCGGTGGCCATCCCGCCCCAGCCCGGGACCGGCGTGGGCGTGAACCTGCCGGACGGCAGCTCCGCCGAGGCGCCCAACGAGACCGCGGCGCGGGCCGTGCGCAACGCGCTGTCGGCGCTGGGCACCCCGTACGTGTGGGGTGGCGCGAACCCGCCGCAGGGCACGGACTGCAGCGGCCTGACGCAGTGGGCGTACGCGGGCGCCGGGTTCGACCTGCCGCGGCCCGCGTCGTCGCAGGCGATGGGCGCGTCCGTGCCCGCCGACCAGCTGCTGCCCGGCGACCTGGTGGTCTGGGACGGGCACGTGGCCATGGTCATCGGCAACGGGCAGATGGTGGAGGCGGGCGACCCGGTGCAGGTGGGCGCGATCCGCACCGGCAACAGCGGCATGTCCTTCTACGGCTTCTACCGACCGACGGGCTGACGACGTGGACGAGGTGGACGGGGTGGGGAGGGCGGCCCGGCGGGTCGCGGACACCGGGCGGCGGGTCGCCGAGCACGTGGCGCGCACCGGGCCGGTGCTGGGCCGTGCTTCGTCGCCGGACGGCGCGGTCACCGTGGTGGCCCCGCCGGGGGGACCACCGCGCGAGGTGCGGGTGTCGCCGGCGGCGCTGGGCATGGGGCCGCGCGCGTTGGCCGACGAGATCCTGCGGGTGTCGCGGCGGGCGTCGCGGGACGCGGCGAGCCGGGCGCACCGCTCGCTGGAGCGGGTCGCCGGGCCGGAGGCGCTGGCCGCGCTGGCCGGGATCGGGTTCGAGCCCGGCCCGGAGCGCGGTGCCGACGACGACCTCGACGGGGGTTACCTGCGATGAGCTTCGACGGGAGTGGCCCGCGATGAGCGCGGAGGAGCGGCTGGCGGCCGCGGAGACCCTGACCTCGGTCCTCGCGCGGACGACGGGCAGCGCGGAGCACCCGTCGGGGCTGGCGCGGGTCACGGCGACGGCCAACGGCGACCTGGTGGCCCTCGACCTGCACCCGGCGGCGTTGGCGCGCGGACCGGGGGCGGTGGGCGCGCTGGTCGTGGAGACGGCGGCGCTGGCCACCGACGCGGCCGTGCAGAAGAGCTACGACGAGCTGGCGAAGTCGCTGGGTGACGGCGTGGCGATGGCGGTGGAGGCGTTCGCCGGACCGCCGCCGTTCGCGGTGCGCGGGAACCCGAACCGGGCGCGGGAGGCCGTGCCCACCGCACCCCCGGTGAGCCCGCCCGGCCCGCCGCCGCCCTGGGCAGGTCAGGTCGGGCGGGCCCCGCGACGGGGACGACCCGTCGAGCCGGAGGACGACGACGACTACTTCGCCGACCCTTTCCGTGGTCAACGGCAGTAGCCGGTGATCGACCCCGTAGTCTTGCCCCCGCATCGCAAAGGGGCATGGCGTGACCGGGAGGTCGGATGGCACAGGACATCGTCCCGATCGAGCTGGGGTTGACCCAGGGTGATGTCGTCACCCTGTGGGCCCCACGCTGGCGGGAAGAGGGCGAGGAGTGGGAGGCGTTCCTCGGCCACGAGGAGGACCTGTACGTCTTTCCCGACGCCGCCCACCTGGCGGCGTTCGTGCGCACGGCCGAGGAGCACGACCTGACCGACCACCCGGCGTGGCACGTGGTGCCCGCGCTGACGGTCGGTGAGCTGTCCCCGGACGACAACCACCAGTTCGACCTGGTCGGCGTGCCGGAGCTGGTCGCCGAGGAGCCCGACACCTGGGTGATCGGCGAGCTGGCGGACGTGATCTCGATCGTGCGGTCGCTGGCGGACGTGTGCGAGCTGGAGAAGGTGCACGAGATCCTGGACTCGGCGGAGGGCTTCGCGCTGCTGCCGCAGGGCACGCTGCCGTTCACCGGCCGCGAGGGCCAGGCGCTGTGGACCGAGATCGCCCAGGTCGTCTCGGACAAGTGGGACGAGGTGCTCGACGCGATCGACGAGGTCGTGACGACGCCCGACGTCGACGAGACGGTGCTGAAGGTGGCGCAGGAGGAGCTGGCCGCGTTCGAGGAGGCCAACGCCGCCGCCACGGCCGGGTCCGACGAGGACGACGAGGACGGCGACGACGAGCCGGTCGGCTTCTGGGGCGAGGTCGGCATCGACCCGATCAAGATCATCAGCGGCGCGGGCGAGTACTACACGCTGCGCTGCTACCTGGACGACCAGCCGGTGTTCCTGGGCCGCAAGGGCAAGATCGACGCGTTCGGCTCGCCGCGCGCGCTGGCCCGGTTCATCGTCGAGGCCGACGACAACGACATGACCGAGGTCTCGACCTGGGGCGAGCTGGTCACCAAGGCGACCGGCGGCGACCTGGAGGTCGAGGTCGACCCGGACAACGTCTACGTGCTCACCGGCCTGGACGAGGACATCGCCGACGGTCCGGACGCGGTGGACCCGACGCAGCTCGACCTGGTCGTGGAGCTGCTGGAGGACACCGGCGAGTGGGCCCACGACGACACCGTGAAGGTGGCGCTCAACGGGTCCGAGCGGCTGGGGTGGCTGGTCAACTACGTGCTCAAGCCGGACCCGACGCGACTGGCGCCCAGTGCGCCGTTCGACGACGAGGTGACGGCGTGGCGCGCGCTCGTGGCGCAGTTCGAGGACCGGTTGAAGGTCCACTAGCCGGGTGGTGACGCGGAACGGGGGGCGGCCTTGCGGGGTCGCCCCCCGTTCGCGTCAGACCAGCGCGTCGTAGGCGGGGTTGATCACGTTCCGGATCAGCGCGCGGCGCTCGTCGTGGGTGATGAACGCGGCCTTCGCGGCGTTGACCGCGAAGGTGCGCAGGTCCTCCCAGCCGAAGCCGAAGTGCTCGACCGCGGTGGCCAGCTCGCCGGTCATCGAGACCTGGCTCATCAGGCGGTTGTCGGTGTTCACGGTGACCCGGAAGCCCAGCTCGTGCATCCGCTTGATGGGGTGCTCGGCGAGGGAGCGCACGGCGCCGGTGTGCACGTTCGACGTGGGGCACATCTCCAGCGCGACGCGCCGGTCGCGCACGTAGGCGGCGAGGCGGCCGACCTCGTCGCCCTTGATGTCCTCGGCCAGGCGCACGCCGTGCCCGAGGCGTTCGGCGCCCGCGAGCTGCACGGCCTCCCAGGCCGACTCGGCGCCGGCGGCCTCGGCGGCGTGGATGGTGAAGTGCGCGTTCTGCTGCCGCAGGTACTCGAAGGCGGACAGCTCGCGGCTCGGCGGGAACCCGGCCTCGGGGCCCGCGATGTCGAAGCCGACGACCCCGGCGTCCCGGTAGCGGACGACCAGGTCGGCGACGCGCTGCCAGCCGTCGTTCTGGCGCATCGCGCAGAGCAGCGCGCCGACGCGGATCGTGCGGCCGGCGGCCTCCTCGCCCTTGCGGAAGCCCTCCAGCACCGCCTCGACCGCCTGCTCCATGCTCAGGCCCTTGGCGGTGAACAGCTCGGGCGCGAACCGGATCTCGGCGTAGACGACGCCGTCGGCCGCGAGGTCCTGGACCGCCTCCGCGGCGACGCGGACGAGCGCGGCCTCGTCCTGCATGACCCCGCAGGTGTGGGCGAAGCCCTCCAGGTAGCGGACCAGCGAGCCGGAGTCGGCGTTGTCGCGGAACCACCCGCCCAGCGCGACGGGGTCGGTCGTGGGCAGGCCCTGGTGGCCGGAGGCGTCGGCGAGTTCGATCACCGTCTGGGGTCGGAGGCCACCGTCGAGGTGGTCGTGCAGCAACACCTTCGGTGCGCTGCGGAGGGCCTCCTGGTTAAGCGGGGTCGGCATGGCCGTCACCGTATACGGGTCCGTCGGGTGACACGTCGTGTCGTTGCGGGCCGTGGTGATCTTGAGCCGGTATGATCACGGCTTTGACTCGGACGGGTGTGTGCAGAACCACTCGATCAGGTTCGTTTGGTTGTTGTGCAGTCGTGATGCAGAACTTTCCGCTACCTCGACCAGGGGTTCAGTCACTCGCACGGCGGATGCTCACGCGACGCAGTCAGGCACCGTCTGGCGGTTACCTTCGGGTAGGGTCGGTCGTTGTAACTCGAACGGACTACACGGAAGGTCTCTGCGGGCGGTCCCCCTCGGGGGCTGGTACAGCTCCGCGCCCCAACCTGGTTAGGCTCCCGGAGGTCTCCCCTCCCCTGGACGAAGGCACCCGAGCCGTGAACGAGAACAGCAACTCCACGATGTCCTTCGATCGGATGCGCAACATGCTCACGCGCGCCGCGGAGATCCGTGAGAGCGAACAGCAGCAGATCTTCGACGCACTGGACGAGATCCACGCGCGGATGTCCCCGCTCGAGTCGCTGGGTTCCGTTCGCAAGCGCCTGTCCGAGCTGCCCGACCGGACCGAGGTCAGCGTGCTGGCCGAGCGCCTGGACGAGGCGCTCGCCCGGCTGGAGGCGCAGGACAACGCCGTGCAGGGCATCGGCCGCGCCGTGGACGGGCTGGTCGACAAGCTCGCCAAGCCGTTCGCGCAGCTCGACGGCCGACTGGACGGGGTGGCCGGTCGGTTCGAGGGCGTCGCGGGCCGGATGGACGGCCTGGAGGACAAGCTCTCCCACATCCACAAGCGCATCGACGACCTCGACTCGCACCTGGAGAAGCAGGACACCAAGGTCGACCAGGTCCCGAACGCGATCATCGCGCCGCTGCGCGAGCGCATCGAGGCCCTGGAGGTCGCGCTGCGCGGTCGCCTGGACGAGGTCGACGAGGGCGTGCACGAGCACCTCGACGGCACCCGCGAGGCGCTCCAGCGGTCGCTCACCGACTCGACGAACGCGCTCCACGGCCGCATCGACGAGACCCGCGACAACATCAACAACACCCGCGACGGGCTGCACGGGGCGCTCACCGAGACGCGCGACTCGCTGCACTCGTCGCTGGCCGACACGCGCAGCACCGTGACCGGCAAGCTCGACGAGGCGCGCGAGGCGCTGCACGCGGCCCTGGACGAGACCCGCGACCAGGTCGACGCGACGGACCGGCTGGAGGCGCTGGCGCAGCGCCTGGAGCAGGTCACCTCGCGCCTGGACACCATGACCACGCGGCTCGACTCCGTGGAGGACGACTTCGCGACGCGGCTCGGCGAGCTGTCGGGCGTCGTGGAGCAGGGCATCGCCCGGGTCGAGGGCACGGTGTCGGCGCGTCCCGACTCGGAGTCGCTCGCGTCCATGGTGCGCCGCAGCAACCAGGAGTCGGAGCTGCGGATCGGCGGTCAGCTGGACGAGGCGATGGCCACGTTCGCGGAGCTGATCCTGGGTGGCGGCTCCCCCACCCCGCCCCCGCCGCCCACCGCGCTGCCCCGGCCGCAGCGGCGGACCCGGAAGAACGGGCCCAAGTCGGACGTCCGGGACGACGACGACCTCACGGCCGAGGGTGCTTGATCCGCATGGGGTGACGTAGTTCGGGTGCAAGGCTTTGCAGGGGTCCCCTCCCAGGGGGCCCCTGCTTTTATTTTGCCCTGGGGGTCTGACAATTTTTGTTTTGGTGCTGGTGGGGGCGGTGGCGGGGCGGGAGAAAAGAAAAAGAGGAAGAGTCCTCGCCGGACCGGCAGGCCGCCGAGGAGGGTGGGGCGCTCGCGTTCTCCCCGCACGGCCTGCCGGAGGCAACCGCGCGGGGAGAACGCGAGGGCCTGGGGTGCGGCTGCGCTCAGCCCCGGATCGTGTCGATCAGCAGGGGGGTGGGGGTGGGTGCCTCGTCGCCCACGCGGTGGGCGTCCGCCAGGGTGGCCAGGGCCGCGGGGAGGGCGTCCGGGGTGTCGGTGTACAGCTCCAGGAGGGGCTGGTCCGCCTCGACCCGGTCGCCCGGCTTGGCCAGGCAGAGGATGCCCGCGCCGGCCTGGACGGGGTCTTCCTTGCGCGCCCGGCCCGCGCCCAGGCGCCACGCGGCCACGCCCACCGCGTAGGCGTCCAGGGTGGTCAGGTAGCCGGTGGCACCCGCGGTGACGACGTGCTTGTGCTTGCCGCGCGGGAGGGGGGCGTCCGGGTCGCCGCCCTGGGCGCGGATCATGCGGGCCCACGTCTCGTACGCCTCGCCGGAGGCGAGCACGGCCCGCGGGTCGGCGGTGACGCCCGCCCTGGCCAGCATCTCCTCGGCCAGGGCGACGGTGAGGTCGACCACGTCCCGCGGGCCCCGGCCCTGGAGGACGTCCACGGACTCCTCCACCTCGACCGCGTTGCCGACCGCCCGGCCCAGGGGGACGGACATGTCGGTGAGCAGGGCGGAGACCTCCAGGCCGTGGTCCACGCCGATGGAGACGAGGGCGTCCGCCAGGGCGCGTGCGCGGGCTTCCGTCTTCATGAACGCGCCCGAGCCGACCTTGACGTCCAGGACGAGGGCTTCCGCGCCCTCGGCGATCTTCTTCGACATGATCGACGAGGCGATCAGCGGGATGGCCTCGACGGTGCCGGTCACGTCGCGCAGGGCGTAGAGCTTCCGGTCGGCGGGGGCGAGGCCCTCGGTCGCGGCGCAGACGACGGCGCCGACGGTGCGCAGCTGCGACTGGATCTCGTCCAGGGTGAGCTGGGCGCGCCAGCCCGGGATGGACTCCAGCTTGTCCAGGGTGCCGCCGGTGTGGCCGAGGCCCCGGCCGGAGAGCTGGGGGACGGCCGCGCCGCAGGCCGCGACCAGCGGGGCCAGGGGGAGGGTGATCTTGTCGCCCACGCCGCCGGTGGAGTGCTTGTCCACGGTGGGGCGGCCCACGTCGAGGTGGAGCCGGTCGCCCGAGTCGACCATGGCGCGGGTCCAGCGGGCCGTTTCGCGGGCGTCCATGCCGTTGAGCAGGATCGCCATGGCGAGGGCGGACATCTGCTCGTCCGCGACGCGGCCCTTCGTGTAGGCGTCGACCACCCAGTCGATCTGGTCGTCGGACAGGGCCTCGCGGTCGCGCTTGGTCCTGATGACGTCCACGGCGGTGTGGCTCACGGCAGGTCTCCGGGTCCGAAGGCGTCCGGCAGGACACCGGTCATCGGTGTGATGCCGGACGGGGTGTCGATCAGGCAGGTCGGGCCGCCCAGCTCGTAGATCACCTGGCGGCACCGGCCGCACGGCATGAGCAGCTCGCCCGTGCCGCTGCGGCAGGCCAGGGCGACCAGCCTGCCGCCGCCGGTGAGGAACAGCTGGCCCGCGAGGGTGCACTCGGCGCAGAGGCCGACGCCGTAGGCGGCGTTCTCGACGTTGCAGCCGGTGATGACGCGGCCGTCGTCGCAGACGGCCGCGGCGCCCACCTGGAGGTTCGAGTAGGGGCAGTAGGCGGCCTGGGCGGCCTCCACGGCCTTGGCGCGGAGGGCGTCCCAGTCGATGTCAACCACGGCGGTACACCACGCCGTCCGCCGCGGGCATCCGGAGCCGTTGGGACGCCACGGCCAGCACGATCAGCGTCACCACGTGCGGGGCGTAGGTGGTCAGCTCGGACGGCACCTCGTCGACGCTGTAGTACACCGCGTAGAGCAGGCCGGCGGCGACGAAACCGCCTGCGGCGGCGAACCAGCGGCGGCGGACGAGCTGCCAGACGACGATGACCACGAGGAGCAGGACCGCGCCGTAGACGAGGGAGAGGAACGTCTGGCCGCCGGAGCGCAGCTGGAGGCCGTCGGCGTAGCCGAACAGGGCCGCGCCGCCGAGGAGGCCGCCGGGGCGCCAGTTGCCGAAGATCAGCGCCGCGAGGGCGATGAAGCCGCGGCCGTTGGTCTGGCCCTCCAGGTAGCCGGGCTGGCCCGGGTTGAGCACGAGGGCCGCGCCGCCGATGCCGGCCAGGGCGCCGGAGGCGATGACCGCGACGTACTTGTGCAGGTAGACGTTGACGCCGAGGGACTCGGCGGCCACCGGGTTCTCGCCGCACGAGCGCAGGCGCAGGCCGAAGCGGGTCTTCCAGAGGACCAGGTAGCTGGCGACCACCAGGGCGATGGCGAGCATGGTCAGCGGGGAGACGCCGGTGATGAGGCCGCGCAGGATGCCGGCGACGTCCGAGAGGCCCACGCGCTGCTGCGCTTCGAGGTCGGCGAGCCAGTCGGAGACGCCCGGCGCGGAGTAGGTGTCGAACTTCGGCACGGCCGGGGACTCGCGCGGGTTGTTCGACAGCGGGAAGAAGATCAGCGTGGAGAGGTACTTCGTGAGGCCCGCGCCGAGCAGGTTGATGGCCACGCCGGACACGATGTGGTTCACGCCGAACGTGACCGTGGCGACCGCGTGCAGCAGGCCGCCCAGCGCGCCGAAGACGGCGGCGGAGACGAGGGCCGCCCAGGGACCCCACTGGTAGCCGGCCCAGGCGGCACCCCAGGTGCCCATGATCATCATGCCTTCGAGGCCGATGTTCACGACGCCCGCGCGTTCCGCCCACAGGCCGCCGAGGGCGGCGAGCAGGATCGGGAGCGCGAGGCGGACGGCGGTCTGGATGGTGCCGGTCGAGGTGAGCTGCGGCACGCCGGTCAGGTAGGACGTGGTCGAGAGCAGCACGACCGCGCCGGCCACGCCGAGCGCGCCGACCGCCCAGCCGGGGATCTTCCGGGACTTGCGGGGCGGCGGGACCGTGGCAGGTGCCTCGGAGGGGTTCATCAGGGAAGTACTCACGCCGCACCCACCGTTCCGAGCTGCTTGCCGACCTGGCGCTGCTGCGCGGCCAGTTCGAACCGCCGCACCACCTCGTAGGCGACGACGACGGAGAGGACGATCGCGCCCTGCATGATCGTCACGATCTCGCGGGGCACCCCGACGTTGTCCAGGGCGAGGCCCGACTTGTCGAGGAACGCCCACAGCAGGGCGCCGAACGCGATGCCGCCGGGGTGGTTGCGGCCGAGCAGCGCGATGGCGATGCCCGAGAACCCGAGACCGGCGGGGAAGTTCAGGTTGTACGTGTGGTCGCGGCCCAGGATCTCGGGCATCGAGACCAGGCCCGCGATGCCGCCGGAGAGCAGCATCGCGACGAGGACCATCTTCTTGGCGTTCACGCCGCCCGCGGCGGCGGCCGTCGAGGACTCGCCGGAGGCGCGCAGCTCGAAGCCGAAGCGGGTGCGGTTCATCATCACCCAGTAGCCGATGCCCAGCGCCGCGGCGAGGAAGACCAGGCCGAACACGGTGCCGGACGAGCCGAAGGGGATGCCGGGCACCCAGCCGCTCTCCGGGATCTCCGGGGTGCGGATGTTGTTGCCGCGCAGCTCGCCGAACACGTCGTCGCCGATCAGGTAGGCCGCGAGGCCCAGGGCGAGGCCGTTCATCATGATCGTCGAGATGACCTCGTTGACGCCGCGGGTCACCTTGAGCACCGCCGGGACCGCGGCCCACAGCGCGCCGACGGCGGCGGCGGTCAGGATGACCGCCAGGGCGTGCAGGCCGGGCGGCAGGACGATCGAGCCGCCGACGACCGCGGCCACGACGGCGGCGACCCGGTACTGGCCCTCGACGCCGATGTTGAACAGGTTCATCTGGAACCCGATCGCGACGGCGAGCGCCGCGATGTAGTAGGTGCCGGTGCTGTTGACGATGTCGACGGCGGTGGTGCCCTCGCCGACCTGCGACACCATGACCCCGAACGCCCGCAGCGGGTTGGCGCCGGACACGACCAGCGCGATGCCGCACAGCAGGGCGGAGAACAGGATCGCCAACACGGGCGGCAGCAGTTTGCCGCGCAGGATTCCCATCACTCGCCTTCCACTTCCGCACCGGCGGCGGTCGCACCCGCGCCCGCGCCGGTCATCGCGCTGCCGAGGTCCTCGGGGGTCACCGTGGCCGGGTCCGCGTCGGCCACGAGACGGCCGCGCAGCATCACCCGGATGGTGTCGGACAGCCCGATCAGCTCGTCCAGGTCGGCCGAGATCAGCAGCACGGCGAGGCCGCGCGCGCGGGCGTTCTTGATCTCGTCCCAGATCAGGGCCTGGGCGCCGACGTCCACGCCGCGGGTCGGGTGCGACGCGATGAGCAGGACCGGGTCGCCGGACAGCTCGCGGCCCACCACGAGCTTCTGCTGGTTGCCGCCGGACAGCGCGGCGGCGGCCACCTCGATGCCGAGGGTGCGCACGTCGAACTCGTCGACGATCCGCTGGGTGTCCTTCCTGGCCCCGGCGAGGTCGAGCCACTGGCCCCTGGCGACGGGGCGGCGCGTCTGGTGGCCGAGGATGCGGTTCGCCCACAGCGGCTGCTCCAGCAGCAGGCCCTGGCGGTGGCGGTCCTCGGGGACGTAGCCGATACCGGCCTCGCGGCGCTGGAGCGTGCCGGCCTTCGTCAGGTCGCGGTCGCCGAGCAGCACGCGGCCGTGGTGGGCGCGGCGGATGCCCATGATCGCCTCGACCAGCTCGGTCTGCCCGTTGCCCTCGACGCCGGCGATGCCGACGACCTCGCCCGCGCGGACCTCCAGGTCGATGCGGTCGAGGACGGGGCGGGTGCCCTCCTCGGCGACCAGGCCCAGGTTCTCGACCTTGAGCACGACGCGGTCGGTGACGGTGGACTCGCGGGTCTCCGGGCTGGGCAGCTCGCTGCCGACCATCATCTCGGCCAGCTGGCGGGAGCTGACGGCCTTCGGGTCGGCGGTGCCGACGGTGGTGCCGCGGCGGATCACCGTGACGGAGTCGGCGATGGCGCGCACCTCGTCGAGCTTGTGCGAGATGAACAGGAACGTGAAGCCCTGCTCCCGCATGCCGCGCAGGGTGGTGAACAGCTCGTCCACCTCCTGCGGCACGAGCACGGCGGTCGGCTCGTCCAGGATGACCACCTTGGCGCCCCGGTAGAGGACCTTGAGGATCTCCACGCGCTGCCGGTCGGCCACGCCGAGCCGCTCGACCAGGACCCCCGGGTCCACGGTCAGGCCGGTGGCCTTCGCCAGCTCCTGGATGCGCTTGCGCGCCCGGCCGCCGATGCCGTGCAGCGCCTCCGCGCCGAGCACGACGTTCTCCTGCACGGTGAGGTTGTCGGCGAGCATGAAGTGCTGGTGCACCATGCCGATGCCCGCCTTGATGGCGTCGGCGGGGGTGCGGAACCGGACCTGTCTGCCGGCCACCTCGATGGTGCCCTCGTCGGGCTGCTGCATCCCGTAGAGGATCTTCATCAGGGTGGACTTGCCCGCGCCGTTCTCGCCGCACAGGGCGTGCACCTCGCCGGCCCGCACGCTCAGGTGGACGTCGCTGTTGGCGACGACCCCCGGGAAGCGCTTCGTGATGCCCGACAGGACGACGGCAGGGGTGGTAGTGCTCATGGAAGCTCCGTCAGTTCTCCGGCTGCGCCGGGGCTAACCACGCACCGAGCCCTGCGAGGGTGCTCGCAGGGCCCGGTGCGCCGGAGGCCGGATGGGGTGGATCGGGTTGCGCCGGCTGGGTCAGGGCGCGGACTTGACGGTGATCTTGCCCTCGATGATCTGGGCCTTGTAGCCCTCCAGGACCGCCTGGAGCGCCGCGTCGATCTTGCCGCCGGACGTCGAGTAGCCGACGCCGTCCACCTTCAGGTCGAACACCTTCGGCAGGGCGGCCAGGTCGTTCTTGGCGACCGCGCCCACGAAGTCGTACACCGCGACGTCGACGCGCTTGAGCATGGACGAGACGATCACGTCCTTGGACTCCGCGACGGTGGTCTGGTTGTACTGGTCGGAGTCGACGCCGATGGCCTTGGCGTTGCCCGCCTTGGCGGCGGAGAAGACGCCCTTGCCGGACGCGCCGGCCGCGTGGTAGAGCACGTCGGCGCCGGCCTCGATCTGGCCGGTCGCGGCCTCCTGGCCCTTGGTCGGGTCCTGGAAACCGGTGAAGTCACCGGCCGGGGTGAGGTACTTCTCCTCGATCTTGATGTCCGGCGCGGCGGCCTTGGCGCCCTGCTCGAAGCCGGCCTGGAACTTCTGGATCAGCGGGATCTCCACGCCGCCCACGAAGCCGACGTGGCAGGACTTGGACTGGTAGGCGGCGATGACGCCGGCCAGGAAGGAGCCCTGCTCCTCGGCGAACACCAGCGGGGTCACGTTGGCCGCGCCCTCGACGGCGCCGTCGACGATGGCGAACTTGACGTTCGGGAACTCCGGCGCCACGACCTTCAGCGACTCGGCGTACGCGAAGCCGACGCCGATGATCGGGCTGAAGCCCTCACCGGCGAGCTGGCGCAGGCGGGTCTGCTTGGCGTCCTCCGCCTCGTTCGGGGCGGCGGTCAGCTCCTTGACGTTCTCCGGCTTGATGCCGTAGTCGGCCTTGGCCTTGTCCAGGCCGGCCGCCGCGGAGTCGTTGAACGACGCGTCGCCGCGACCGCCGATGTCGTAGGCCAGACCCACCTTCAGGGCGCTGCCGTCGATCTTCTCACCGGCGTTGGACGCGCTGGAGGTGGCCGAGGCGGCGGCCGGCTTGTCAGCCAGCTTGCAGCCCTCGGCCGTGTTGGTCGACCCGGACCCGGCGGTGTTGCCCCCGGTGTCCTTGGCGCACGCGGCCATCGACAGAACGCTGGTCAACGCGACCGCGGCCACCGCAAGGCCACGCATACGACGACGCACAGCTCGTCTCCCTCCCTGCTCACAGAGCAGACTTTCCCGACGGCCATGTCGGGTTCCGAGTGGCGAACCGTACCCCGTAGTAATGACGCCCGCGCACGTACCGGCCCGCCGTGACCTAATCGTTGGTGCCACCGGGCGACACCGCCACTCGACGTGATCCCGCGTGTTCCACGCGTCGTGGCCGGTCACGCAGCGTGAGCCGCTGAACGACCCGGTGGAGCGACGCGTAGTGCCTGGTGGAGGTCGGGACCAACGGCGGGGTCCCGGCCTCCGCCGCGCGTGCGGCGTTCCGCGGCGTCGTCGGCGTCCTCGGGCCGTTAGCCCGTTGGTGACGCGTTGGGCCCGCGTTGGCGGGTGGGGGTGCACTCCAGGCTGCACCGGTATCCACCCCAGGAGGTTGACCTTGGACCCCCAGCAGTGGCTCGACAACTTCGAGGCCAGGCTGGCCGACCTTCAGCGCAAGTCGGCGGACCTCCAGGAGAACTTCGAGAACTCCCAGGCCACGGCCACCAGCCCGGACGGTTCGGTGTCCGTCACGGTGGGCCCGAACGGCGGCCTGCTCAACCTCCAGCTGGGGCACCGCGCCGTCGAGCTGGGCTCCGCCCGCCTGACCGCGCTCATCCTCCAGACCGCCCGCACCGCGCAGAAGCAGGCCGCGCAGAAGGTCATGGAGGCGTTCGAGCCGCTCGGCGAGGGCACCGAGGCCATGCGGATGGTCAGCGACTCGATCCCGGACGACGACCAGCAGGTCGACGACCGCGACTACGCCGAGGCCGAACCGGAGCCGGAGCCCGAGCCCGTCCGCGCCACCCCGCCGTACGCGTCCCGGCAGATGCAGATGCCGGCGCGCCCGGCGCGCAGGTCGGCCGCGGTCGAGGACGACGACGAGAACCAGCCCTGGTGACGAGGAAGGTCTGAACCATGCCCGAAACCCCCATCGCCTCGCCTCCCGGGATGGAGATCACCGAGGAGAACAAGTTCAAGGGGTCCCTGTTCATCTCGGCCTGGGACGAGATGATCACGACCATCGGCAAGGACGCCGAGACCGAGACGGAGAAGGCGCTCGACATCACCTTCGCCGCGATCGGCACGGCGTCGTCGATGGCCATGCTCGCCGTGGACCCGTTCGGCACCATCCTCGGCGCGGGCATCGGCTGGCTGATCGAGCACGTGAGCTTCCTCAAGGAGCCGCTCGACCAGCTGATGGGCGACCCCGAGGAGATCAACGCCAACGTCGAGGCGACGAAGGCGCAGGCCGCCGAGATCCGGGTGCTGGCCGAGGACCACCGCAGCGGGCTGGCCACGTTCGACGGGTGGAGCGGCAGCTCGTCCGAGGCGTTCAAGTCGAACATGGACAGCATGGGCCAGGAGCTGGACGCGCTGGCCAACGCGGTCGAGCAGAAGGCGAAGATCGTCGCGATCTGCGGCGTGCTGGTGTCGGTGCTGCGCGACATCGTGCGCGACCTGATCGCCCAGCTGCTCGGGTCGCTGCTGGCGGGCGCCCTGATCGCCGCCGCCACCGCGATCATCACGTTCGGCGCGTCGATCGCCGCCTACATCGGCTTCGCGGTCGGCAAGGCCGTGGCGCTGGGCGTGAACATCGCGTCCCGCATCGCCCGCCTGACCGCCGCGCTCGCCCGCCAGATGGGCCGGATCAAGAACCTCGACGAGATCACCGAGAAGGTCGGCAAGGGCTGGAACCGGTTCGAGAACATCGCCGACGTCGCCGAGGTCGGCTACGAGTCGTGGAAGGCGCAGAAGGGCGTCGACCGCGAGATCGACAAGGCGCTGGCCAAGGACGTGCAGGACGACAAGGTCACCGAGGCCAACAACAGGGCCGAAGAGGCCAACAAGAAGTACGAGGACGCCAAGGCGGCGGAGACCAAGGCCGCCGAGGAGGCCAAGGCGGCCAACGAGTCGCTGAACACCGCCTCGGAGAAGGCCGCCGCCGCGAACGACAAGGTCGGCAAGGCCATCGACGAGGCCAACGCCGCCGCCGCGCGCGGTGACCAGGCCGGGTACGACGCCGCGATGGCGAAGTACGAGTCGGCCAAGGGCGAGGCCGAGTCGGCCCGCTCGGAGGCCGCGAAGGCCGCCGAGGCCGCCGCGAAGGAGAGCCGGGACGTCGCCGACGCGGCCAAGGCCAGCAACGACGCGCTGAACGCGGCGAAGCCCTCCGACGAGGCCGCGAAGGCCGCGTACGAGGAGTACAAGAAGAACAACCCGGGTCCGGAGGACCCCGCCCGCACCTCCGCCGAGACCGACATGTCGTCGAAGAACGACGCGGCGAAGGCGGCGAACGCCTCGTACGAGCGGGCCAACGTGGACTTCGCGGCGGCCAACGCGGCGGCGGCCGAGGCCAACGCCAAGGCGTTCGCGTCCGGCAGCGACGCCGACATCAAGGCCGCGGAGGAGGCGTCGAAGAAGGCCGAGCAGGCCGGCGACGCCGTGCAGCGGGCGGCGGACGACGCGAAGTCGGCCGGCGAGGCGGCGAAGTCCAGCTACGACGACTACCAGAAGAAGTACTCGCAGCCCGACACCAGCACGACGAGCACCGGTTCGGTGACGGTCTAGGTTCGGTCACGGTCCGAAGAGCGTCACGGTCCGAAGAGCGCGGAGAAGCATCCATGGCACGCGGTGGCGGCGCAGACCCCAATCCCACGGGCAACCCCTCGGGCAACCCGTCTTCGCCCCCGCCCCCCGCCCCGCCACCCCCGGCCGGTTCGCCGACCGGGGGTTCCGGCTTCGGCATGAGCAACGACTCGATGGACGGCCTCCAGCGCAAGGCCGGGGACTTCCAGGCCCGCCTCGCCGCCATCTCCAGCGGCCTGACCGGGTTGAAGCTCGGCCCGAACGCCCTGGGCCCCATCGGCATCGTCGCCGTCCCGGCCCTGAACAACTCGAACGACGCCTCGGTCAAGCAGGCGAACAACGCCTCGACCGCGATGGGCAACGTCCAGTCCGGCCTGAAGGCCACCGCGCAGACGCACGTGCAGAACGACCAGTTCAGCCGTGACCAGTTCAAGGCCATCGACCCGAACTCGAACGCCCAGCGCCAGCCGGGTTCGCCCGGCAACGGCCCGCTCGGCGTGAAGGGGCCGGGCGGTCCGCAGGTCTCGCCGAACAACGTCCAGCCCGGGGCGTCCGGGCCGAACGGGTCGGGTGGGTCGAAGACCGCCGGCGGGCCGTCGGTGAGCCCGGTGAAGAACGTGCCGGGGGCGTCCGGGCCCAACGGGTCGGGTGGGTCGAAGACGGCCGGCGGGCCGTCGGTCGGGCCGGTCAAGAACGTGCCGGGGGCCACCGGACCCACCGTGTCCGGTGGCGGGAGGACTCCCGGTGGGCCGGGCGTCGGCCCCATCGGCACTGTGCCCGGGGCTACCGGGCCCAACTCGCCCGGCGGCGGCAGGACTCCGGGTGGGCCATCGGTCGGGCCCATCGGCACCATCCCCGGCGCGACCGGCCCCAATGCCCCTGGTGGCGGCAAGACTCCGGGTGGTCCGGGCGTCGGGCCCATCGGCACTGTGCCCGGAGCTACCGGGCCCAACTCGCCCGGCGGCGGCAAGACCTCCGGCGGGCCATCGGTCGGGCCCATCGGCACCATCCCCGGCGCGACCGGCCCCAATGCCCCTGGTGGCGGCAGGACTCCGGGTGGGCCGGGCGTCGGGCCCATCGGCACTGTGCCCGGAGCTACCGGGCCCAACTCGCCCGGCGGCGGCAGGACTCCGGGTGGGCCATCGGTCGGGCCCATCGGCACCATTCCCGGAGCTACTGGACCCAACTCGCCCGGCGGTGGGAAAACCGCTGGTGGGCCGGGTGTCGGGCCCATCGGCAGTGTGCCCGGTGCCACCGGGCCCAACTCGCCCGGCGGCGGCAAGACCCCCGGTGGGCCGGGCGTCGGCCCCATCGGCAGCGTGCCCGGTGCCACCGGGTCCACCCCCGGTGGTGCGAAGGGCGCGGCCGGCGGTCCCGGTGTCGCCCCGGTCACGGGTGTGCCCGGCGCGTCCGGCAACGGCCAGGCGGTCAAGGGCGGCCCGACGCCGGGCGCGCCCCCGGTCACCGGTGTGTCCACGCAGCCCGGCGCGAACACGGCGGCGTCGAAGATCACCACCGCCCTCGGCGGCGGCACGCCCTCGCCCACGACCACCGCGCCGCCGATGGCGGGCGGCCCCATGGGCGGTGCGGCACCGGGCGCGGCGGGTGGTTCGGACCGGTCGAGCAGGTTCACCGGCGGCCCCGGCAAGGGCACGTTCGACGCGCCCAAGGCACCCGGCGGCGACGGCACGATCACGAAGTCCCCGCCCACCTCCTCGTCCACCCCGCCGCCGGCACCCAAGCCCACGGTCACCGTGCCGAGCAGTCCTGGTGCGGGCACCCCCGGCATCAGCACCCCGACCACCGGTGCCACCCCGACCGGCACCCCGCCGTCGACCACGGCCACGGCCCCGCCGGCGACGCCGAAGCCGACCGCCGGGACGCCGTCGATCGCCACCCCCGGCGCGGGCGTACCCCCGATGGCGGGCGCACCGGTCGCGGGGGCACCGGCAGCGGGTTCCACGGGCACGGACCGGTCGAGCAAGTTCACCGGCGGGCCGGGCAAGGGCACGTTCGACGCGCCCAAGCCCCCGGTCGCGGACGGCACGATCAGCAAGGCCCCGCCCACCTCGTCCTCCACCCCGCCACCGGCCCCCAAGCCGACGGCCGGCACCCCCATCACCACCCCACCGCTCACCACCCCACCACCGAGCACGGCCTCCCCGGCGGTCACCCCTCCCCCGGCGACCCCGGCCGCGACCACCCCGTCGCCGACCCCGACCCCGAAGCCGACCGCCACCACGCCCACCGCCACCCCACCGCCGCCGAGCGCCGCCTCGCCGTCGGTCACCTCGCCGTCGGTCACCCCTCCGGCGGTCACCCCGCCCCCCGCGGCCCCGGGCGTGACCACCCCGCCAGCCACCGCTCCCACCGCGAGCGGCACCGCGAAGCCGAGCGGCCCGAGCGGTGTCTTCGACGCGCCCAAGCCCCCGGCGGGCGACGGCACGGTCAAGTCGGCCCCGCAGTCGCCCCAGGCACCCCCGGCGGCCACGCCGAAGCCCACCATCACCCCGCCGATCACGGCACCGCCGATCACCACGCCGCCAGTCACGGCACCGCCAGTCACGCCGCCGACCACGAACACGCCGGCTGCGAACACGCCGGCTGCGAACACCCCGCCTGCGAACACCCCGCCGCCCGCCGCCGCGAACCAACCGGCTCCCGCGCAACCGGCGGTGAAGACGCCCCCGGTCTCGGCACCCCCGATTTCCGCGCCGCCGGCGAGCGCGCCGCAGGTCAGCACCCCGCCGGCCACGAGCCCCACCCCGCCGCCGGCCGCTCCCCCCACCACGACCCCGTCGACGAAGACGCCGCTGGTCTCGGCACCGCCGATCACCACGACGCCGGTTTCCACGCCCCCGGTCTCATCGCCGCCGGTCTCATCGCCCCCGGTGTCGACGCCCCCGGTCTCGGCACCGCCGAGCCCTCCGCCGACCACCGCCCCGGTGAACGCGCCCGCGGCCACCACCCCACCGGTTTCCACGCCCCCGGTCACCGCACCCCCGGCCGCCCCACCGGTCACCCCGCCGCCGGCGAACCCGCCCGCGGCCACCACGCCACCCGCCGCGAACACACCGCCGGCCAGCACGCCCCCGCCCGCCGCGCCGCGCCCCACCACGCCACCGGCGGTCCCGCCGGTGGTGAGCACGCCGCCGGTCACCCCGCCGCAGGCAACGACGCCGCAGGTCAGCACGCCCCCGACCGCGCCGCCGGTGAACACGCCGTCCGTCACCGCACCGCCAGTCGCTCCGCCGGCCGCCGCACCGCCGGTCGCTCCGCCGCCCCCGTCCGCGGCGAACACCCCGCCGCCCGCAGCACCGCCCGCTGCCGCACCGCCGGTCGCTCCGGCGTCCCCGGCCGTGGCGAGCACCCCGCCGACCACGGCACCCCCGGCCCCGAGCACGCCGTCCGTCACCGCACCGCCCGTCACCGCACCGCCGGCCGGTTCCCCGGTGGCGAACGCGCCCACCCCACCGAACACCGCGCCGAACACCGCGCCGCCGGCGGCCACGCCCGTCACGAACAACCCGAACACGGCACCGCCCGCCACCCCGGCGGCCCCGACGGCTGCCAAGGCGCCGGTGGCCGACCCGGCCGCCACCCCCGGCACGCCGCCGAACTCCGGCGCGCCCACCGCCACCGCACCGCCCACCGCCACCGCACCGCCCACCCCCGGGACGCCGCCGGCCCCCGCCCCCCGGACGCCGGCGGCCGACCCGGCTCCCGCGCCCGAGGTCAGGACCCGGCCGTCGCCGGACACCCAGGTGCAGACGCCCGCCGTGGCCGTGGTCATGACCCCGCCCGCGAGCACCACGCCCTCGGGCACTAAGCAGAAGAAGGTGCGCGGCGGCGGGGCTCCGCCCAAGTTGGACGCGCCCACCGGCCCCCGCGGCAAGGACGTCCTCGCCGACGAGTCCTGGCGGCACGACCCGGCCAGGACCGCCGACTGGTTCGCGCCCTCCGACCCCGTGTCACCGGACGTGTGGGCACCCCGCCGGGACGGCGCGCACGTCAGGACGGTGAACACGGAGGTCGCCGACGTCACCACCGACAGCACGCCGTCGAAGATCAAGGCCTACCAGGGCCTGATCAACTACGACCTGCGCCGCATCGAGGTCGCGCCCGGCAGGTTCGTGCAGGACTACACGGTCAAGGTCCACCTCAAGCCCGGCAAGGTCCCCCTCGGCCCCGGCGTGGACGTCGACGTCGACGCGCAGACGATCGCGGACGTCAAGGCGAACGCCCAGGCCGGCGTGGACACCCTGCTCAACCAGGGCTTCCGCCTCCCCAGCGGTGACCAGTTCCACCTGAACCTGGAGTTCACGAACGACCCGAACGACGCCCACGCCACCATCGAGGTCGGCAACACCGGCACCGACCAGAAGCACTGGAACCCGAACTCCAGCCCGAACGTCCTGGCCCACGAGACCCTGCACTACCTGGGCGTGCCGGACGAGTACAAGGACTCCACCCGGGTCTTTCAGCAGCACGACACGAACTCCGGCGTGCACGCCGACGACGGCGGCATGATGGGCCGCGGCATCCTCGGCGACGACCCCGGCCTGCGCCCCCGCCACCTGTGGCTGGTCGAGCGCGCCGCCCTCAGCCAGGTCGCGGTCCCGGACACGCTGCTCAACGACCCGGGCCCCGCGATCCCACCCCCGGCCCCGATCCCTGGCACCACCGCGCCGGGCACCGTCGCGCCGAGCAACCCGAGCCCGCCGAACGCCGACAGCCCGAACGCGCCGAACCCGAACGCGCAGCCCCCCGCCGAACCCGGCAGCCGGCCCGCGCCGAGCGACGGCAAGCGCAAGCGGGACGACGGCGGCGACCTCGACGGCGAGATGGACGTCGACACCGAGGTCCCCGGCGGCTCGAAGCGCACCCGCTTCGACGGCGAGTTCGACCCGGACGTCAACACCCCGCTCGACCCGCCGGCCGACGTCGAGATGACCGACGCGAACACCGCCGGCGACACCGACGCGGACGCGAGCACCGACACCGGCGCGCCCGCGCCGACCGGTCCGGTCGTCGACCTCCAGAGGGACGCGACGACCAAGTTCAACGACGCCTTCAAGGACCTCGCGAACGGCAGGCCGGTCCACGCGCCCACGCCGGGCGGCTACCTGGCCGACCTGGAGGCGAACGTCGAGAACGACCAGCCGGTCGCCTTCGTCGTCAACGCGATCGTGCCCGCGAGCGGCATCGACGCCGATTCCCTGCGGAACGTGATCGGCCAGATCACGGACGGTGCCACGGGCTTCGACGGCAAGGTCGCGTTCGTGATCGGCGTGAACGCCCGCGGCGACCTGGACCCGATCGCCGCGCAGGCCGACGTCGAGGCGAAGCTGGCCGAGCTGGAACCGGCGCTGGCGGGCCTGGACGTCCCGGTGGCGCTGACCGGTTTCACCTGGAACATGCCGTCGAGCAACAACCTGCCGTACGGCACGATGCGCAACGAGACGCTGACCAGCACGCCGAACCAGTTCGCCGTCTCGGCCATGGCGAACAACGGCAACCACCCGTACATCGCGGTGCAGGACTTCGACGAGGGCTCGCGCAGCGTGCCGTCCGGGCAGCACATCTTCAACCACGTCGTCGACAGCATGAAGAACCCGGACGGCCTCCCGCCGTCGCGCCCGCTGATGTTCAGCGGCGGCTACCGCACCCCGCCCGACCTCGACGCCCTGGTCCGCGACGCCGAGGCCAAGCGCGTCGAGACGATCGCCAAGCTCCGGGACAGCAACGACAGCAAGGCGCCGGGCGAGATCGCCAAGCTGGAGAAGGCCGGGCCGAAGCTCGCGAACGCGGAGAAGTTCAAGAGCGACTTCGCCCGCGAGATCACGCAGGACATGGACGCCCGCGTCGAGCAGGCCAAGACCAGCCCGATGCTGCCGTACACCCCCGAGCCGAACCTGTTCTTCGACGGCGTCGCGCCGATGGTCGACCCGAACGTGCGGTTCGGCGACGGCGGCGCGGAGTTCTCGATGCTCGGCAGGTCGCTGAACAACTTCTTCGCCAACGAGATCGGCACCGTCTACGACCAGAAGATCGCCGACATCGAGGCGAACGCCGACGCGGACGTCGACATGGACACCGACGTCGACGTGGCCGACCTCAAGCCCGACCCGAAGGCCGACCAGATCTCGAAGCTGTCGATCGACGCCCAGACCTACGGGCACCCGATCCGGACCGAGGCGTTCATCTCGGACTTCAAGGGCGCGGCGGTCGAGACGGACCTGACGCGCATCGCGCTCGGCTACGCCAAGACCGGCACGCTCCCCCAGACGCACGCCTCGCTGGGCGGCGTCGCGGACCGCTTCTTCGACACGAAGGACGACAAGGGCGGCACGAGCCTCGGCGGTTTCCGGGACAAGTTCCCGAAGCTCGCCGACATCAACCGCGACCCCACCACCCTCTCGGCCGCCCCCGACCCGGCGCTGAACCCGAACCCGGCGCCGACGCTCCCGCCCAAGGGGGACCCGACCGCGCCCCCGCCCCGGCCGACGACCGCGCCCCAGTTCAAGGAGAGCACCAAGGTCGTCAAGGATCTGGGCGTCGGCCGCGGGCACGACATCGACCAGGCGATGTCCAAGCCGGTGCCGAACCACCCCGGGATCACCGCGGGCATCGACCAGTCCAACCGGACGGCCAAGGCCGCGGCGGCGATCAACACCGCGACGTCCGGGCCGGAAGCGTCGATGCAGCGCAGGTTCGGGGCGATGAACAACATCGTGAACCTGCCCTCGACGCGCCCGCCCGCCCCGACCGGCCTGTACCAGGCGGTGAGCGACGTGAACGGCGTCGACCCGGCGACGCTGCGCAGCGGCCTGACCCAGTACGTGTCGTCGCTCAGCGCCGAGACGGGCAAGCTCAAGGGCCCGGCCAAGAAGGCGGCCGAGGCGGAGATCGAGATCCGCGAGCAGCTCGCGGACTTCATCACGAACAACCCGACCACCAACGGCGACCTGGTCAACTCGGTCGTGCAGCCGGGCCCGAACCCGGTGTTCGACCCGTCCACCATGCGGCCGGTCCCCGGCGCGGTGTCGCGCGACGTGATGGCGGGCAGCGACACCGCCCCGGGCAGCGGGCCGGTGGACACGGACCCGCTGCCGGACGTGCCGGACCCGGCGCGCGCGGAGGCCGACGCCAAGAGCGCGGCCAACGCCGACCACATCGCCGCGCAAGCGCTTGCGACGCAGCTCAAGACGCCGATCGTGGTGCACCACCCGAGCGGTCCGCCGACGACCTACGCGCCGTTCGGCAAGAACCTGCCCGAGGTGCCCCCGATCCGGGTCGACGCGGTCCCGGGGCCGGACGGCCGGAGCACCTACACGGCGCGCACCGCCCCGGACGCCGCGCCGAACGTCGTGGGCAGCCGGCCCGCGCCGACGCCGGACGTGCCCGGCACCCGACCCGCACCTACGCCGGAAGTGCCGGGCACCCGACCCGCACCCACCCCGGACGCCCAGAACACCCGCTCGGCACCCACCCCCGACGTGCCCGGCACCCGACCCGCGCCGACCCCGGACACCACCTCCCGGGCCGTCGACGCCGACGTCAGCACCAGCACGAACACCGACACCGACACCGACGCCGACGTGCAGCCGCCGAACGCGCCGCGCCCGCGCTTCCGGCCCACGCCGAACCCGGTCATCCCGATGGCCACGATCACCCCGCCCAGCCCGGGACCGGTCCTCACCACCAAGGCCCTCCCGGACTTCTTCCAGGGCAACCAGGCGCTGGGCACGATCGCCCCGGTCGAGGTGCGGGGCGCGGCGAAGGTGACCGAGGTCGTCAGCGGCCTGCGCGCCGACGACAAGGCCGCCATCGAGACCGCCCTGACCGCGGACTTCGAGTCGTTCCTCGGCAACGGCCGGAACTTCCAGGTCAAGATCGGCGGCAACTGGTTCGAGGCCAACGTCCAGGCCACGATGATGCCGCCGGCCGACCCGGACGCGGCGGTGACGACGCCGACCACGACCACCAAGGTCGACATGGCCGCGCAGAGCGGCGCGGCGACCTCCACCACGACCAACCTGACCACGGCGAGGGACGTCGGCGGCGCGGTCACCGCGGGCGTCGCGACGGGCCCGTACGGCTCGGCGGGCGGCAAGGCGCAGCTGGCGGCCCCGGCGACGAGCACCTCCAGCTCGACGTCCACCACCGACCAGCGGGTGATCCGGTCCGGCGAGGGCTCGACGACGGCGAAGGTGCCGGTCAGCTACCAGGTCACGCTGACCGACGCGCGGGGCGACGCCCGGCCGCCGATCACGGTCGACTCGGAGCCGGGCAGCCCGGTCGACGTGACCCTCCAGATCCCGGACGACCTGTCCACCATCGTGAACTCCGCCCCGACCCTCGCGACCAACCCGAACGCGCCGGGCGCGGACTGGGGCGCGCGCATCGAGCACCCGGTCCCCGAGGCCGTCACGAACGTCGACACGACCAAGGCGTTCGCGGACGTCGCGGCGAAGCTGCACCCGTCCATCACCAAGATCGGCTCGCCGGGCCGCACGGCGCTCCAGGCGTTCCTCAGCCCGACCACGATCCGCGACAACATGGGCGCGATGCTCACCGGCTGGGTCACCTCGCCGGACCTGGTCAGCCCGCACGCGAGCAAGGGCGCGGCGGTCCAGGCGCACGCGACCCTGAAGGACGCCCGGCTGATCGGCGTGCACGACTCGGCGCAGCTGCGCCTGCACGACTCCACGTCGTCCGGCACCGGCGTCACGGCGACGACCAAGGCCGGGTTCGACGCCACCGGTGGGTTCGGCGGCAACATCGGCCAGGCCGGCGTGCTCGGCGGGCAGGTCGGCGCGACGCTGACGTACTCGGCGCGCACCGCGGAGAGCTCCAACGCGGGCACGAACACCGTGAACAAGACCGGCATCCAGCTCAAGGGCGACACCGGCCTCTACGAGGTGACGGCGGACGTCGAGGTGCGCACGCCCAGCGGCGCGAACGTCACCGTGCCCGTCACCACCTACGTGCGGCTGGGCCTGCCGGAGGCGGCGGCGCTGAACCTGCCGGTGCCGGAGAGCACGCGCGCGGGCACCACCGAGCCGACCGCGACGAAGCGCTACGCGCCGCCCTACCTGGACGGCGCGTTCGCCGCGGGCAACGCCCGGGTCGGCGACTTCGAGCCGGCGAGCCGCGTGCAGGCGCAGGTCGAGGCCGCCATCAAGGGCGTGCCCGGGTTCAAGGACTTCCTGCCGAGCTGGAACGACCCGACGGCGAACCCGCGCAGCGGCAAGGGGCAGCACTTCTCGGACGTCGCGCAGCAGCTGGCGAACCAGCGCAAGCTGAACCAGCTGTCGCCGACCGCGCTCAAGTCCAGCATGGACAGCCTGATGGGACCGGGTGTCCAGGTCCAGCTGAAGAGCTCCGACGCCACCACGAACACCTACGTCAACATCACGGTCAAGGCGAAGGTCAGCGACCCGGAGCACCTCGGCCAGGCCGACAGCCGCAACGTGCGCGGCGCGTCGTCCAGCGGCCCGAAGCTCGACAGCTCCACCGCCACCACCAAGGGCTGGAGCGGCGGCGTCGAGGGCAAGGTCGTGATCCCGAAGAAGACCGGGGTCGCCGCGGTCACGCCCGCGCCGCAGGTGGGCGCGAAGTACAACCACTCGTGGACGACGAAGAACACCGGCGGCCCGTCGGTCAACTCGACGTCGCTGAACGTCGGCAGCCCGAACGCCCAGGTGTTCCGGGGGGACGTCGAGTTCGAGGTCGAGATCACCACGTTCACCCGCCCGCGCTCGTGGGTGCAGCGGGTCACGCCCGGCCTGCCCGGTCAGCACGCCCCGCAGCCGCGCCTCGTGGCCCGCACGGTGGGCGCGTCGCTCGACCCGAACGCCCGCGACAACCCGACGATCCTGCCCGCGATCAGCGGCAAGGTGAACGTGTGGGTGTCGGACGGCTCGGCGCTCACCGTGGACCCGAAGGGCTTCAAGCCCGGCGACCCGCAGGTCACGAAGCTCACCGACGCGCCCACGGTGAAGGACCTGCTCACCGGGCCCAAGCGGGAGTCGCCGGAGTTCCTGCACGTCGAGGCGGTCGCGAACACGACCGCGCTGCGGGACGAGGCGATCGACGCGCTCAACCGCGCGGCGAACGGCGACTCGGCGCTCACCGTGCCGGGCACCGAGTCGCGCAACCAGATCGACCGGATGTTCAGCCCGGAGAACATCAAGGCGAACCTGCGCAAGCTCGTCGAGACGGGGATGCAGGAGCAGGGCCTCAAGTACGACCGGCGGGTCACCGACCGCACCGGGTCGATCGGCGTGTCGATGTCGCTGGGCAACCCGAAGCTCGTGTCGATCTCCGACACCACGGCCACGGAGAACGCCGCCACCGGCGGCTACAAGGCGGGCGACTCGTCGTCCACGAGCCGGTCGGTCGACCTGACCGCCGGGGTGAACGTGCAGGTCAGGCCGAACCTCGCGCCGCCGCCCGCGGGCGAGCCGACCCCCGCGACGGGTGTCGGCGGCGTGGCCGCGGTCGGCAAGGTCACGCCGTGGTCGGACTCGACGTCGCACGCCCGCGAGGTCAGCGGCAGCGTGGACCGCAACGTGGTGACCCCCGGCGACGCGCGGACCGTGCTGATCCAGCTCGACGCGGACGTGACGATCGTCGGCGAGAGCCGCGCGGGCAACCTCGTCCACGGCGGCACGCCGCGCGCCGAGGGCGCCACCGTGTCGCTGCCCAAGTCGGTGTTCGTGCGGGTCAGCGAGGACGTGGCGCGCGAGCTGGGCGTGCTGCCGAACGTCGGCGCGACGGTGACGTCGCCGGAGTTCGGCGAGCTGGCGCCGCCGAAGACGGTCGCCGAGGGCGAGCCGGGCTCGCTCGGCCTGTCCGCGGTGGACCGGGTACCGGACCTGTCGGCCGCGGTGGACGACCTCGTGGCGCAGGTGAACGCGAAGACGTCGAAGCGGTTCGGCGACCCGCTGGTGCCCGACTCGGTCCTCAAGGACTCGATGAACAACCTCCAGCGCCTGGTCGACTTCTCCTCGCCGACCTCGGTGAAGGCGATGATCGACAGCGCGCTGGACGGCGGCGTGCCGCTGCTGGTGCACCAGCCGGGGACGTTCGGCAAGGACACGTTCCAGGTCACGCTGCGCGCGAAGGCGGGCGAGCCGAAGTTCGACCGGGTGGTCAACGACGGCGTGGACGTGGAGCACACGATCGCCGGGGCCGAGAAGGTCACCGACGGCCGGGGCCGCGGCAAGGGCTGGGGCGTCGGCTTCAAGGCGCCGGGCCTGGGCGCGCCGGGCAGCGCGAACCCGAACGTGTCCGGCACCGCGGGCGTCATCGCCTCGGTCAACTACGGGCACGCCACGTCGAACACCGTCACCGACGCCACGACGCGGCAGTTCGGCCACCTGCGGGCGGGCGGCGGCCCGGCCGCGAAGTACACCGTGCCGGTCGAGTTCGAGCTGGTCGTGGAGCGCGGCGACAAGGAGGTCGCGCGGGCGACCAGCGGCGCGCAGGAGATGGGCGTCCGGCTGCACGCGGACAACCAGCGCGTCGCCGACACCGCCGGGCCGAAGCAGCCGTACATGGCGGCGGCCATCAAGCGCGGCCCCGAGTTCGGCACGCCGGCGCAGGCGCGGTCGTGGCAGCGGGCGGGGTCGCCCACGTCGCTGCCGCCGACCGCGTCGGTGGAGAACCTGCGCGGCGCGAAGGACCTGCGGGACGCGGCGGTGAAGGCGCTGACCGACGCGGGCGCGAAGCCCGGCATCACCGGCAAGGGCAGCGGACCGCTGAACACCCTGCTGTCGACGCTCAGCTCGGAGAACCTCCAGCCGAGCCTGCCCGGGATGCTGGACGGGCCGCTGGACGTGCCCGGCCTGCACGAGGCCGCGCTCACCTTCGGCCAGGACGCCGACGTCAAGGTGTACGCGAAGCTGGTCAACCCGCGGCTGGGCGCGCTCAGCGACGGCGTGAAGCTGGAGAACCCGACCTCGACGGTCAGCACGACCAGCGGCGAGGCCAAGGTCAGCGAGAACGCCGACGTGTCGCTGGGGCTGGGCACCGGCGGCGCGGCGGTCAAGCAGGGCGCGGACCCGAAGGACACGATCAACTTCAGCGCGGGCGGCGTCGAGGTCCGGCAGGCGGCCGAGGACTCGATCGCGGTGTCCGGCGGCGCGACCGACAACAAGACCAACAACCTCAAGGCGCAGGGCCGCACCGGCCTGGTCGAGTTCGACGTCGAGTACCGGGTCGTCGCCACGATCGGCGGGAAGACCGGCGTGGTCGACCTGGCCGTGCCGGGCTCGGCCGCGGTGCGGATGCCCGCGCCCGAGGCGCAGGCCGTGCTGGGCAAGGACTTCGACCCGGAGCTGGCCAAGGCGCAGGACGACGTCAAGGACGCGGCGAAGAACTGGCGGGACGCGGAGGTCGAGGTCGACCAGGCCCGGCACGCCGCGCAGGACACCGTCAACGACGCCGCCGCCGAGCTGGCGAAGACCGACGCCGAGGTGAACGCCCTGTCCAACGACCTCAACGGCGTGATCACCGGCGACATCGCCGAGTCGGGCAAGGTCGACGGCCTGGCGAAGGCCGTGGACGACGCGCGCGGGACCGTGACGGACCTCCAGCAGCAGGTCAAGGACCTGAACACGCAGGTCGGCGAGCTGGACATCGCCGCGCAGAACGCCGACGAGGCGCTGCGCGACGCCACCGCGGACGTGGAGTCGTCCGCCGACACCGTCGCCGACCTGGAGCACCGCCTCGGTGAGGCGCGCACGAAGCTGGAGACCGCGGAGAAGGCGCTCGCCGCCGCCGGGAAGGCCCTCGCCGACCACCGCGCCGCGCCGCCGCCCGCCGAGGGCGCGCCGGCCGTCGACCCGGCGGTGGAGCCGGGCCTGGTCGGCGCGGTGGAGACCGCGACGACCACCCGTGACGGCGCGCTGGCCGACGTCGGCCGCCTCGGCCGCGAGCTGGACGACGCGAAGGTGCGGCACACCGCCGACCTGGACGTCCGGCGGGACGCGAAGGACGCCTCGGAGCGGGCCAACGAGGCCCTGGAGGTCGCCGAGCGCGACCTCGCCACCGCCCGGGCCGACCTGGAGACCGCGCGCGGCGGCCTCGACCAGGCCAAGACCGACCTGCGCGACCAGCAGCGGACCGTCCGCGAGACCAGGGCGGACCGCGACGCGAAGCAGGCCCGCTACGACGCCCTGCTCGCCGAGCGGAACGCGCACGAGGCCAGGATCACCGCCGCCGAGGTGCTGCTGAACGACCGCCGGCGGGCGGCGGACGTGCGGCAGCAGGCGTGGTGGGACGCCAAGCGCGCCGTCGACCTGCGGGTCGACACCTACAACGCGACCCCGGCTCCCGTCCCGGCTCCCCCGGACAGCGGCACCCCGCCGCCGCCCGGCACCGGCACCACCGCACCCGGCACCGACGCGGGCACCACCGCCCCCGAGGTCGGCGCGGACACCACCGCACCTGCGCACGACGCGAGCACCACGGCACCCGGGACCAGCGCGAACACCCCGGCGCCCGGGACCAGCGCGAGCACCGACACCGCGCCGCCGTCCGGGACGCCGCAGGTCTCGCCGCCGCCCGGCACCGGCACCACCGCACCCGGCACCGACGCGGGCACCACGGCCCCCGAGGCCGGCACGGACACCACCGCACCCGCGCACGACGCGAGCACCACGGCACCCGGGACCAGCGCGAACACCCCGGCGCCCGGGACCAGCGCGAGCACCGACACCGCGCCGCCGTCCGGGACGCCGCAGGTCTCGCCCCCGCCCGCCCCGCCGCTCGACCGCACGGCACCCGTGACCCGACCGGGCGTGCCCGAGGTGTCCCCGACGCCCCCGGCCGCGCGTGAGGTGCGCGGTCCCCGTCCCGAGCGGTCGTTCGACCTGCCGCCCGGCGCGGCGGACCTGCCCCCGGCCGACCGGGCGGTGCTCGACGGCCTGGCGAAGGACCTGGTCGAGCAGAACGCGACCCGCGACCGCAACGGCTACCAGCGGCCCACCGTCGAGGTCAGCGGCCCGGACGCCCGGCTGGTGGCCGACGCCCTGTCCGCGCACGGCATCGACGCGACCATCCGCGACACCGCGTCGCCGACCACGGACGTGCACGTCGACTGGGAGCTCAAGCGCCCCGACGGCTGGACCCCGCCGCCCGCGCCGGTCGGCGAGAAGGTCACCGACACGGTGATCACCTCGCCCGAACCCGCCGGACCGCACCCGGTCCTCGACGACCCGTCCTGGCGGCACAGCACCGCCCCCACCGCCGACTGGTTCGCCAACCCCGCACCCGCGGCGAACACCGACATCGAGACCGCCCGCGCCGACGCCCCGATCACCAGCCGCGTCCGCGGCGAGGACGGCGGCGTCATGAACACCACCACCGTCGGCCCCGACGGCGTGAAGATGAAGGCGTGGCGCGGCCCGATCGCCTACGACACCCGCGTGCTGGACGTCAACGGCACGCCGGTCCGCGACTTCACCGTCAGGGTGCACCTCGACCCCGCCGGCAACGCCGACCCCGCGCAGCTCACCGACGTGCGGAGCCGCACCCGCGAGGGCGTCGCGCACCTGTTCAACCAGGGCCACCGGCTGCCGAGCGGCGAGCAGTTCCACGTCACCGTCGAGTTCACCGACACCCCGGCCGACGCCCACGCCACGGTGAAGGTCGCCGCGCCGGACGGCCGCGCCAACCAGCTCAGCTGGCCCGTGGACACCGACCCGCGCCGCCTCGCGCACGAGGTCGGCCACTTCCTCGGCCTGCACGACGAGTACTTCGAGACCGGCAAGGTGCGGCCGATCTTCCAGCACCAGGACGGCAAGGGGCGCGTCGTCGCCGACAACGCCCCCATGACCGACGGCATCGACGAGGCCGACGCGAGCCTCAAGCCGCGCAACCTGTGGCTGGTCGAGAACCGGATGCACGCCCTGGAGCCCGCCCCGGCGGCCTCCGTGTGGACGGACCCGGGCGCCGTGCCGGACAGCGCGCCCCGGATCGACCACGAGCCGCCGCGCGTGTCGGACACCTTCGCCAAGGAGGTCTTCGACGCGGTCCAGTCGGACGTGGAGGCCGCCCCCCGGCCGCCGGCCCTGCGCGACGCGTGGGAGTCGCCGCGCCCCGACGGCGCGACCCCGTTGACGCCCGAGGTGCTCAGCGGCGAGTACGGGATGCCCGAGGTCAACCAGCGGCGCTTCCAGGACCTCGCCGACCGGTTCAACCTCACCTACGACGTGCGGCCGACGAACCCCGACTCGGTGCGGTGGCTGGAGCAGGGCGCGGTCCCGAAGCCGAAGGACATCAAGGCCAAGACGATCAACGAGCTGGACACGTACCTGGGCGCGTCGCCGGAGCACATCGGCCTGGTCGGCTACTTCCCGCCCGGCGCGCCCGACCCGGCGGTCCTGGCGACCCTCGACGAGGGCAAGCGGGCGCAGGTCGAGCAGCGGTACGCCAACCGGCAGCGGGAGTTCGCGGAGCTGGCGCCGGAGTTCGCGAAGTTCGCGCAGGACGGCGCGTACTCGGTGGACCCGGCGACCGGCGTGGTGCGGAAGTCCACCCCGGACGGTCCGAAGGACATCACCGGCGACCACGACGTCTACCACATCCGGCAGGCCGACGGCGGCGCCGCGCTGGCCGGCTACGACTACGAGCTGGACGTCTGGCGGCTCACCAAGCGCGACATGGGCGTGCAGCACGGCGCGCACATGTACTGGGAGCCGGAGGGCGACTTCCAGCACAAGATCTTCAACGACATCGTCGACCGGCACCAGCGGGCCGAACCGCTCATCCGCTTCAGCCCCGGCGAGCCGCCGAGCCTGGTGTTCGCCGACCCGCCGCCCGTCCGGGACCGGGGCGGGGCGACGACGCCCCCGCCGCCGATCGGCCCGGACAGCCCGACCCCCGCGGTGCTCGACCACGAGGCCCACGGCCGCCCGCTGCCGGACCTGGCGGCGCAGCGACCGGAGTTCCCGCCGACCAGGGCCGCCGCCTGGGACGCCTACACCCGCGCGAAGCGGGAGCTGGAGGGCGCCGCCCACGCGCGGGACGTCCTGGACGCCGCCGCGGGCGGGCCGAACGCCGACCGCGCCCGCGCCGCGCTCGACCAGGTGTGGCGCGAGGAGGCCGTGGCCCGGGTCCGGCTCGACCGCGCCGCCTCGGACCTGCGCACGTGGGGCAACGACCCCGCGCGCGTGCAGGCCCTGCTCGACGCGCAGCTCGACCGGTCGACGGCCCCGCCGGCCACTCCGGCCACCGCCCCGACGACCGGCCCGGCCACCGACACGACCGCGGACGCGGACGTGGACGGCGACGTGCAGCCGCCGAACGCACCGAGGTTCCACCGCGCCCCGGCGCCCATGCCGATGCAGATGATCGCCCAGTCGGTCACGCCCCCGGCCCTGCTACCCGGCAACGCCCCCGCGTTCCTCCAGCGGAACCAGGCGCTCGGCAGCGTCACCGCCCGCGACCCGCGCGGCGCGGACCGGGTCGTCACCGCCGTGGAGGCCCTGCTCCCGCAGGTCCCGGGCGCCACGCCGCAGGGCACGGCGAAGATCGGCGAGGAGATCACCGCCAACCTGGAGTCGTTCCTCGGCCACGGCCGCCGGGTGCAGGTGCGGGTCGGCAACCGGTTCTTCGACGCGCACGTCACCGCGGTCCTCAGGCCGCCCGCCACGGCACCCGCGCCGACCGCGTCGCCCAAGGTCGACATGCAGGTCAACACCGGTGCGACCAGCTCCACGACGACCACCCTGACCACGGCCGACGACGTGGGCGGGTCGATCACCGCGTCCCAGGGCCTCGGCGCGTACGGCCAGCTGGGCCTCAAGGCGCCGCTGTCCACCCCGGCCGTCACCGCGACGAACTCCAGCTCCACGGTCGACAACCGGATCATCCGCTCCGGCGGCGGTTCGGCGGACGTCGACGTGGACGTGGAGTTCACCGTCAACCTCTACGACGACGCGGGCCGCGTGGTCGGCTCCGACACGGTCCGGTCGACGCCGGCCGACCCGGTGGCGGTCACCCTCCAGGTGCCGAACGACCTCACCACCGACCTGGACACCGCGCACGCGTCACCGGTGGTCACCCCGCCCGCCGGGTGGGGCGCCGGGCTGGAGTTCCCGGTGCCCGAGGCCGTCACGGACGTGGACACCCAGGCCCTGTTCAACGACGTCAGGGCGACCCTGCACAACTCGCTCACCAAGCCGGGCGCGCCCGGCCGGGACACCCTGCGCGAGTTCCTCAGCCCCACGTCGATCCGGGACAACCTCGGCGCGATGATCGGCGGCTGGGTCACCTCGCCGGTGCTGACCAGCAAGAGCGACAGCTACGCGGGCTCGGTGCGGATGACCGCGTCGCTGACCGACGTGCGGCTGGTCGGCACGCCCGGCGCGTCGCAGCTCCGCCTGCACGACTCGGCCGTGACGAGCACGGGCGTCAGCGCGGGCACCAGCAGCGGGTTCGACCTCTCCGCCGCCGTCGGCGGCGGGATCGGCGCGCCCTCGGTGGGCGTCGGCTCGGCCGGCGTCTCGGGCGGCTACTCGGTGAAGAAGACCGAGTCGGTCTCGGCGGGCGCGTCGACCACGAACCGCACCGGCGTGATGATCAAGGGCAACACCGGCCTCTACGAGGTGGGCGCGGACGTCACCGTGGTCGGCCCGACCGGGCGGCCGGTGACCACGCGCGTCACCACCCACCTGCGGCTCGGCCTGGACGAGGTGGCCGCGCTCAACGCCCGGCTGACCGCCGCCGACCCGACCGCGCAGCGGCTGCCGGTGGCGCCCCTGGCGAACGGCGCCCAGCCCGGCCTGGTCGTGCCGCCCGGTCCGCTGACCCGCCACCAGCCGCCGTACCTGGAGGCGGGCCTGGCCGCGGGCAACGTGAAGGTGGGCGCGTTCGAGCGCGCCCAGGAGGTGCAGGCGCAGGTCGAGCAGGTCCTGCGCGACCGCCCGCAGCTGGCGTCGTTCCTGCCGGGCAACGACCCGGACGCCCGGCCGAACCGGTCCGGCAAGAACTTCGCCGAGCACCTGGAGCAGCTGGCCAACCAGCAGGTCCTGACCTCGAAGCTGTCCCCGACCGCGCTGCGCGCGCAGATGGACAGCCTGCTCGGGCCGGGCGTGCCGGTGGTGCTCAAGCAGCGCGGCAGGGCGCACAACCACTACGTGACCGTGCTGGTGAAGGCCAGGGTCGCCAACCCCGACTACAAGGGCGAGGCCGGGCTGCACTTCGTGCGCGGCTCGTCGTCGGCCGCGCCGAAGCTCGACGCCACCACCACGACCACCAGGACGTGGAGCGCGGGCGTCGAGGGCAAGGGCGGCGCGAACGTCAAGCCGGGCACCGCGAGCCTCACCCCGCAGGCCGGCGCGGGCGCCAGGTTCACCCGCGGCGACGCGCTGAAGACGACCTCGGGCCCGACGGTCGCCGGCACCTCCCTCAACGTCGGCAACGAGTTCTCGCACGTGTTCGAGAACGACGTCGAGTTCGACATCGAGGTGCAGACCCACAGCAGGCCGCGGGCGTGGGTGCAGCGGTCCTGGTTCGGCTCGCCCGGCGCGCAGGCGCCGCAGCCCACGACCGTCGCGAGGACCGGCACCGGGCCCGCCGACCTCCCGCCGATCGGCGGCAAGGTCAACCTGTGGTTCACCGAGGGCTCCACGATGACCGGCGACCCGGCGCAGTTCGCGCCCGGCACGCCGTCGGCCACCCCCGTCCCGGGCTCGACGAAGACCGTCAAGGACCTCGTCGACCCCGGCGACCGGGCGCCGAACGAGCACGACTGGCTGCACGTCGAGGCCGTGGTGAACTCGGGCAGGCTGCGCGACGAGGCCGTGGCCCTGCTGGACGACGCCGCCGACGGCGACCGCTCGCTGACCACCCTCGGCACGATCTCGCGGGCGCAGGTCGACGCGATGTTCAGCCCGGAGAGCCTGAAGGCGAACCTGCGCCGGATGACCGAGACCGGCGTCCAGGACGCCGACCTGCGCTACGACCGCCGCGTCGCCGACCGCACCGGCGGCCTGGGCGTGAAGGTGCGGCTGGGCGGGGCGAAGCTGGTCAGCGTCTCCGACGCCACCGGCACGGAGAACTCCGCGCAGGGCGGCGCGAAGGCGGGCGGCGGCACGTCGAGCACCAAGTCCGTCGACCTCACCGCCCAGGCCGGGTTCGGCGGGCGGCCCAACGCGAAGGACCCGAAGGGCGCGAGCGGTTTCCAGGCGCTGGCCAAGTGGACGCCGTGGTCGCGCACCAAGGGCACCGCGACGGAGCTGGCCGCGTCGGTCGACCGCAACGTGGTGACCGCGAACGCCACCCGCACCGTGCTGGTGCAGCTGGACGCGAGCTTCACCGTCGTCGCCGAGAGCCGCAACGCCAACGCGGTCGTCAACGGGCGGCTGCGCACCCGCGAGACCGTGGTCGACCTGCCGGGCGGCGTGTTCGTGCGGGTCAGCGAGCAGGTCGCGCGGGACATGAAGCTGCTGCCGGACGTGGACCCGCCCGCGCCGGCGGTCACCGACGCCATGCAGGCACCCAAGCGGGTCACGCCCGGCGCGCCCAGCGCGCTCGGCCTGAGCGCGGTGGACCGGGCGCCCGACGTGGGCGCGCTGGTCTCGGACCTGATCACCCAGGCAAACCGCCGCACCGGCGACTGGCGCGGCGGCAAGCTCGTGCCGGACTCGGTGCTGGACGACTCGATGCACAACCTCCAGCGCATGGTCGACCTCACCTCGCCGACCAGCGTGCAGGCGCTCGTGGACAGCGCCCTGGACGGCGGCGTGCCGCTGCTGGTGCACAAGCCGGGCGCGCTGTTCGGCAAGGACTCGTACCAGGTCACGCTCAAGGCGGTCGTCGACAGCGCCCCCGCGTTCCGGGGCGCGGTCAACGACGGCGTGGACATCGAGCACACCGTCAGCGGCTCGGTGAAGGACAGCGGGAGCCGCGGCAAGGGCCACGGCTGGTCGGTCGGCGCGAAGGTCCCGGCCCTCGCCCTGCCCACGCCCGCCGCGGGCAACCCGCTGTCCGGCAACATCGGCGGCCAGCTCGGCGCGTCCGTGGGCCGCGCCCACGCCTCGACCGTCACGGAGAGCACGACCACCCAGTTCGGCCACCTGCGCGCGGGCGGCGGCCCGGCCGTGAAGTACTCGGTGCCGGTCAAGTTCGAGCTGGTCGTCGAACGCAACGGGCAGCAGGTCGCGCGGCAGCAGTCGCCCACCGCCGTCGAGCTGGGCGTCCGGATGCACGCCGACAGCGTCCGCGCCACGCCGCGCCCGGACCCGGTCACCGCCCCCGACCGGCAGGTCACCCGCACCGCGGCCGAGGCGACGGACCAGGCGCTGACCGACTTCCGGACCGGCGCCACCACCACCGGCACCGTGGCGGACCTGCCGCCGACGGCGTCCGTCGAGGGCCTGCGCGGCGCGGACGCCCTGCGCAACGCCGCCCTGGCGGCGCTGACCGGGGCCGGCGCGGGCGCGGGCATCACCGGCCACGGCACGGGCTCCCGCGCCGCGCTGCTGTCCGCGCTCAGCTCGGAGAACCTCCAGGCGAGCCTGCCCGGGATGCTCGACGGGCCGCTCGACGTGCCGGGGCTCGCCGAGTCGTCGCTGACCTCCGGCAAGCGGGCGGAGGTCAGGGTCCACGCCCGCCTGGTGAAGCCGAGGCTGGACGCGCTCAGCGACTCGGTGAACCTGGAGAGCCCGCGGACCACCGTCCACGCCACGACGACGGACTCGAAGGTGTCCGACACCGCGGACGTGTCCGTGGCCGTCGCGACCGGCGGGTTCACCAAGAAGGCCGTGGACGAGCAGGGGCAGCCCGACCCGGTGAACACGCCGAACTTCGGCGCGTCCGGCCTGGAGCTCCAGCACAGGAGCGAGGACGGCACGACCAGGTCCGGCGGACCCACCGGCAACGAGGTCGACAACCTCAAGCCGGTCGGCCGCACCGGGCTCGTCGAGTACGACGTGGAGTACCGGGTCGTCGCCACCTACGACGGCACCACCTCCGTGGTCGACCTGGTGCTGCCCGGCTCGGCGGACGTGCGCGTCCCCGAGGCGGACCTCCAGGGCCTCCTCGGCAAGCCGGTCGACGCGCCGCTGGCCCGGGCGCAGACCGCCGTGAAGGCCGCGGCGGACGCGTGGCGGGCCGCCGAGGTCGCCGCGAACCAGGACCGCTACCGGGCGCAGGACCTGATCAACGGCGTGGCCGGCGACGTGGCGAAGTCCGACCGCGACCTGCCGGCCCTCCGGACCCGCATCGACGCGGCCACCACCGACCTGACCAGGGCCGAGGCCGACGTCAAGGACCGCACCAACGCCTTCACCGCCGCCACCGCGCGGGTCGAGCAGGCGCAGCGCGACCTCGACACGCTGACCGCGCTCGCCGAGGTCGACCCGGTGGCGCGGGACGGGCTCCCCGCCGCGCGGCAGCGCGTGCTGGACGAGCAGGCGGCGGCCGACGCGGTCGAGGCCGAGCTGGACGCGGCGGCGCGGGCCATCGGCCAAGCGCGCACCGACCTGCTCACCGCGAGCCAGGAGCAGGTCGCGGCCATCGAGCAGCGCAACGGCCTCGACCAGCGGGTGTTCGACGCGGAGCGCCGCGTGGCGCGCAGCCGTGCCGCCGCCCACCAGGCCGAGCTGGCGTGGTGGCAGGCGAAGCGGGTGGTCGAGGCGCAGGTGGACCGGTTCAACGGCAACACCCCGGCGCCGGGCTCGGTGCCGGTCGTCACGATCACGCCGCCGAGCGCACCACCCCCGGCGGGCACCGCGCCGCAGCCGCTCGCCGCGCCCGTGCCGCCGACCGGCCCGGCCACCCGTCCCGAGCGCGGCCCCCGGCCGGAGCGGTCCTACGCGGACCTGACCCCGGAGGCCCTGGCCGACCTCGACGTGCTGGTGGCGGACCTGGTCGAGCAGAACGCGATCCGCGACCAGAAGGGCTACCGGCGGCCGACCGTCGAGGTCACCGGCCCGGACGCCCGGGCGGTCGCGGACACCCTGGCGTCGCGCGGTGTCGAGGCGACCATCCGCGACACCGCGTCGCCGACCACGGACGTGCACGTCGACTGGGAGCTCAAGCGCCCCGACGGCTGGACCCCGCCGCCCGCACCGGTCGGCGAGAAGGTCACCGACACGGTGATCACCTCGCCCGAACCCGCCGGACCGCACCCCGTCCTCGACGACCCGTCCTGGCGGCACAGCACCGCCCCCACCGCCGACTGGTTCGCCCACCCCGCACCCGCGGCGAACACCGACATCGAGACCGCCCGCGCCGACACGCCGATCACCAGCCGCGTCCGCGGCGAGGACGGCGGCGTGCTCTCCAGCTCCACGACCACGCCCACGAACGTGGACCTGCACGCCTGGCGCGGCCCGATCGCCTACGACGTCCGCACGTTCGACGTCGGCGGCACCCCGGTCACCGACCTCACGGTGAAGCTGCACGTGGAGCCGGGCGCGGCCACGCCGGACCAGGTCGCCGCGCTCCGCGACCGGGTGCGCCAGGGCGTCGGGCAGCTCTACAACCGGGGCCACCGGCTGCCCACCGGCGACCAGTTCCACGTCACCGTCGAGTTCACCGACACCCCGGCCGACGCCCACGCCGCGGTCGCGGTCACCGCGCCGGACGGCCGCGCCAACCAGCTCAGCTGGCCCGTGGACACCGACCCGCGCCGCCTCGCGCACGAGGTCGGCCACTTCCTCGGCCTGCACGACGAGTACCTGGAGACGGACGCGGTCAAGCCGGTCTTCCAGCACCAGGACGGCCGCGGCCGGGTCGTGGGCGACAACGCGCCGATGACCGCGGGCATCGACGCCGCCGACGCGGGCCTCAAGCCGCGCAACCTGTGGCTGGTCGAGAACCGGATGCACGCCCTGGAGTCGTTCGCCCCGCCGGTGGCCGACGCGCCCGCCGTGCGGGACCCGGGCACGCGGCCCCCGAACGCGCCGAAGCGCAAGCGACCGGCGGCGGACGAGGGCCCGGCGCTGCCGGCGCCGCCGGCCCGGCTGCTCGCGGCCCTCTCGCTCCAGGACGCGGCCATGGACGTCGACGACGCCGAGGTGGCCGAGCCCGCGCCGCCGGTCGCGCTCGCCAACGACGGCGGCGTGCACAACGCGGCGTTCGCGTCCCTCGGCCGGGACCGGACCCTGACGCCGGTCGACCGCGGCAACTACCTGTCGCTCACCGACGAGAGCATCAGGAACGACGAGCCGCCCGCGTTCGTCGTGAACATGATCGTGCGCGCGGCCGACCTGGACGCGCAGAGCCTCCAGGACGTCCTGACGAGCGTCCTGGCGGGCGCCCCGGCGGACGTGCTCGGCAGGGTCGCCTTCGTCATCGGCGTCAACGCCGCCGACCAGGGCTCGATCGACGACGCCCTCCGGCGCGGCGCACCCGTGGTCGACGGCCGCCAGGAGCCGATCGCCCTGGTCGCGCTGCCGCCGCACGGCGGGTCGTTCAAGTTCGGCACGACCCGCAACCAGGTCCTGGACAGCAGCGCCCACCAGTTCGCGGTGACCGCGATGGCGCACAACGGGGCGCACCCGTACGTGGCCGTGATGGACTTCGACGTGGCCGACCGCCGCGTGCCGGACGGCCGTCACGTGTTCCAGCACGTCGCGGACGGTTTCGAGGTCGTCGACCAGGACGGCGTGAGCGCGCCGCTGCGCCCGCTGGTCGTCGGCGGCGGCTACCGGGTCGGCGACGTGGCCCGGCTGCGCGCCGACCTGCACCGGCGGGTCGACGAGGACGCCGCCACGTCGCCCGAGCACAAGCAGGAACTTCACGAACGGGTGAACGGGGAGGAGTTCGTCGCCGAGTTCGAGCACCAGGTCGCGGCGGACATGCACACCCGGCGCAACCAGGCGGCGGTCCACCCGCTGCTGCCGTACACGCCGGAGCCGAACCTGTTCTTCGACGGCCTGGCGGCGCTCGCCCACCCGCACGTGCGGTTCGGCGAGGGCCAGGCCGAGTTCGGGATGCTCGGCCGGCGCCTGAACGGCGTCAACGAGGTCGAGCTGACCAGCCTGCACACCACCCTCGCCGCGGGCGACCCGGCGCGGGCGCGCGAGGCGCTGAAGGTCGACGGCGAGAACAACCGGCACCCGCTGCGCGGGCAGTCGTTCACCGTCGACTTCGTGGACGGCGCGACCGACACCGACCTGTCCCGCCTGGCCCACGGCCTGCTGACCACCGGTTCCCTGCCCCAGTCGCACATGGGCTTCACCACCGTCACCGAGCGGTTCGTGGAGGGCAAGAGCGGCAAGAAGGGCACCAGGTTCGCGGGGCGGCGGGCCGCGCTGGGCACGAGCGCCTACGCCGACGCGGAGCCGCTGCGACTGCCCCCCGCCGGGGGCGGTCCGGTGCGGTGGGACCCGAACCCGGCCACGCGCCGCGAGATGGGCGGGTCGAGCGCGCTCAACCCGGCCATCTCCACCCCGGCCCGGGGCTTCCCCGGCGTCGACGTGGGCGTGTCGCGGCGGCACCAGGTGCTCGCCGCGCACGCCCTGCTGGCGTCCGACCACGTCAGCGAGGCCGTCCGGCACCTGCGGTTCATCACCGAGGACCTGCTGCCGACGGCCGCCCCGCCCGCGCCGGGCGGGCTGTACGAGGCGGTGGCGCGGGCACGCGGCCTCCAGCCCACCGCCCTGCGCCACGACGTGGTGGCGCAGGCGTCCGCCATCCCCGAGGAGGTGGCGCGGTTCACGGTGGACAACACCATGCGCAAGGGCCACCTCTACCGGGCGCTGGTGGAGAGCGACAACTGGGCGCTGAAGGGCGGCGACGAGGACGCCATGGCGGCCAACGCCCGCGACCTCGCCGGCCGCCTCCTGGCCACCCGACTGGGTGAGAACGTGGTCGTCTTCCGGCCCGGCGACCCGCAGCCGCTGCGCCGGTTGGCCCCGTTCGGGCCGGCGGTGCCGGGCGAGGTGCGGGTGGAGGTCGCCATCGTCGACGGCGTCGCGACCTACCAGCCGCTCTGACCCGGGGACGTCCCAGGTGGACGGTGCCGGTGACACACCCGTGTGACCGGCACCGCACAGCCCGCCCCCCGGGCGGGTGAGGCGAATCGATCCAGTGCCCGCCGGGTGTCTCGTCGCTCACAGACGGGTCGGGCCGTTGGGTCGGCCGATGTTCACGGGACTAGCATCGGATGGTCAAGGATTCCGGGTACCGACGTACCGGAGACCAGTCCACCACTGACGCTGGAGGCCGTAGCTCATGGCCGGCACCACCGCACCCGAGCGGGCGGGCAGCAGCTCCACAGGGGGCGGAACGCTCTACCGCGGCGACCTGGGCATGTGGTCCTGGGTCGCCCACCGCATCACCGGCGTGCTGACGTTCTTCTTCCTGTTCGCGCACGTCCTGGACACCGCGCTGGTGCGCGTGTCGCCGGACGCGTACGACAAGGTCATCGAGACCTACAAGAACCCGGTGGTCAACCTGTTCGAGGTGGGCCTCGTCGGCGCGGTGCTCTACCACGCGCTCAACGGCATCCGCGTGATGCTCGTGGACTTCTGGTCGAAGGGCACCAAGTACCAGCGCCAGATGCTCTGGGGAATCCTCGTCGTCTGGGTGCTGGTGATGATCCCCGGTACCTACTTCATGATGGTCCGCACGATCACGGACATGTTCGGCGGGGGTCACTGACCATGAGCGACCTGATCCTGGACAAGCCGCGCTCCCCGCGCCGCCCCGCCGCCCGCCGCAACAACTTCGAGCTGCACAGCTGGCTGTTCATGCGCATCTCGGGCGTCGCGCTGGTGGTCCTCGTGCTCGGCCACCTGTTCATCATGAACATCCTCGACGGCGGCGTGCACCGCATCAACTTCGGCTTCGTCGCGGGCCGCTGGGCGTCCCCCTTCTGGCAGGTCTGGGACCTGGCGATGCTCTGGCTGGCGCAGATCCACGGCGGCAACGGCCTGCGCACCGTGATCAACGACTACGCCCGCAAGGACGCGACCCGGTTCTGGTTGAAGATGCTGCTCGTCGTCTCCATGGTGCTGATCCTGTTCACCGGGACGTACGTGATCTTCACCTTCGACCCGAACATCACCGACTGACCCGCCGCGGGAGCAGACAGCCATGCAGTTCCACAAGTACGACGTCGTGATCATCGGCGCCGGCGGCGCCGGTATGCGCGCGGCGATCGAAGCCGGCCAGCGCGCCCGCACGGCGGTGCTCACCAAGCTCTACCCCACCCGCTCCCACACGGGCGCCGCGCAGGGCGGCATGTGCGCCGCGCTGGCGAACGTGGAGGAGGACAACTGGGAGTGGCACACCTTCGACACGATCAAGGGCGGCGACTACCTGGTCGACCAGGACGCCGCCGAGATCATGGCGAAGGAGGCCATCGACGCGGTCCTCGACCTGGAGAAGATGGGCCTGCCGTTCAACCGCACGCCCGAGGGCAAGATCGACCAGCGGCGGTTCGGCGGGCACACCCGCAACCACGGTGAGGCCGCCGTGCGCCGGGCCTGCTACGCGGCCGACCGCACCGGCCACATGATCCTCCAGACGCTGTACCAGAACTGCGTCAAGCACGGCATCGAGTTCTTCAACGAGTTCTACGTCCTCGACATCTGCCTCACCGAGACGGAGGACGGCCCCGTCTGCACCGGCGCGGTGGCCTACGAGCTGGCGACCGGCGAGATCCACGTCTTCCAGGCCAAGTCGGTCGTGTTCGCGACCGGCGGCTTCGGCAAGGTCTTCAAGACCACCTCGAACGCGCACACCCTGACCGGCGACGGCATGGGCATCGTGTTCCGCAAGGGCCTGCCGCTGGAGGACATGGAGTTCTACCAGTTCCACCCGACCGGCCTCGCGGGCCTGGGCATCCTGCTCACCGAGGGCGCCCGCGGCGAGGGCGCGATCCTGCGCAACGCCTCCGGCGAGCGGTTCATGGAGCGCTACGCCCCCACCATCAAGGACCTCGCGCCGCGCGACATCGTCGCCCGCTCGATGGCCCTGGAGGTCCTCGAAGGGCGCGGCGCGGGCCCGAACAAGGACTACGTCCTCCTCGACTGCACCCACCTGGGCGCCGAGGTGCTGGAGACGAAGCTCCCCGACATCACCGAGTTCGCCCGCACCTACCTCGCGGTCGACCCGGTGAAGGAGCCCGTGCCCGTCTACCCGACGGCGCACTACGCGATGGGCGGCATCCCCACCAACGTCCACGGCGAGGTGCTGCGGGACAACGACAACGTCGTCCCCGGCCTGTACGCCGCGGGCGAGTGCGCGTGCGTCTCGGTGCACGGCGCGAACCGCCTGGGCACCAACTCGCTGCTCGACATCAACGTGTTCGGCCGCCGCGCCGGCATCGCCGCCGCCGAGTACGCGAACGGCACCGAGCACGTGGACCTGCCGGAGAACCCGGCGGCGAACGTCGAGGCGCAGGTCGCCCTGGTCCTGTCCGAGCACGGCGAGGAGCGCGTCGCGGACATCCGCACCGAGCTCCAGGCCACGATGGACGCCAACGCGTCCGTCTACCGCACCGAGGACACGCTCAAGCAGGCGCTGCACGACGTGCAGGCGCTGAAGGAGCGCTACCAGCGGATCACCGTGCAGGACAAGGGCAAGCGGTTCAACACCGACCTGCTCGAAGCCGTGGAGCTGGGCTTCCTGCTGGAACTGGCCGAGGTCCTGGTCGTCGGCGCCCTGGCGCGCAAGGAGTCCCGCGGCGGCCACGCCCGCGAGGACTACCCGAACCGCGACGACACGAACTTCATGCGCCACAGCATGTACTACAAGCAGGGCGAGGGCCTGGCGTCCGACATCCGGCTCGACTACAAGCCCGTGACGTTCACCCGGTACCAGCCGATGGAGCGCAAGTACTGATGACCGCAACCGCTGAAGCGACCACCGGTTCCCGCGGCGACCAGCCCCCGGTGCCGGACGGCGCGATCACCGTCACGCTGAAGGTCCGCCGGTTCAACCCGGAGTTCGACGACGAGCCGCGCTGGGACAGCTTCGAGATCCCCGCGCTGCCCTCGGACCGCGTGCTGAACCTGCTGCACTACGTGAAGTGGTACCTGGACGGCACGCTCACGTTCCGCCGCTCCTGCGCCCACGGCATCTGCGGCTCGGACGCCATGCGCATCAACGGCGTCAACCGCCTCGCCTGCAAGGTGCTGCTCAAGGACCTCCTCGCGGGCGGCGGCAAGCGGACCGAGATCACCATCGAGCCGATCAAGGGCCTGCCCGTCCACAAGGACCTCCTGGTGGACATGGAGCCGTTCTTCGAGGCATTTAAGGCCGTCAAGCCGTACCTCATCACCTACGGCAACGAGCCCACCCGCGAGCGCGTGCAGTCCATCGCCGACCGGGAGCGCTTCGACGACACGACGAAGTGCATCCTGTGCGCCGCCTGCACCACCTCGTGCCCGGTGTACTGGACCGAGGGCAGCTACTTCGGCCCGGCCGCCATCGTCAACGCGCACCGCTTCATCTTCGACAGCCGCGACGAGGGCGCCGAGGAGCGGCTGGACATCCTGAACGACGTGGACGGCGTCTGGCGCTGCCGCACGACGTTCAACTGCACCGACGCGTGCCCGCGCGGCATCCAGGTGACGAAGGCGATCCAGGAGGTCAAGCGCG
>NZ_JBPKJK010000060.1:0-49334 GCF_051756985.1 Saccharothrix sabaoui | reverse complement strand
CGATGTCGCCGACCTTGCCCGCGCCGCCGGGGTCGCCCAGCGGCGCGTCCCGGCCGGGCAGGGTCTGGGTGAAGAAGGCGATCGAGTCGGTCACGAACACCGCCTTGCCCTCGTCACCACGTGCCTTGCGGTCCACGAAGATGGCGTCCACCGGGCACTCCGGTTCACAGGCGCCGCACTCGATGCACTCGGTGGTGTTGATGTAGCTCTTGCGCTCGCCGACGTAGATGCAGTCGACGGGGCAGACGTCCAGGCAGGCGCGGTCGGTGACGTCGATGCAGTTCGCGCCGATGACGTAGGCCATGGTTTTCCCTCCGGGGGTCAGGAGTTCTCGGTCGAGTGGCCGGGGAACAGGGACAGCTCCGGGTCCAGGGCGACCGCGGCGTTGTTCACCGCCGTCGCGACCTCGCCGAAGCCGACGGACATCAGGCGCACCTTGCCGTCGTGCTCCGCCACGTCCCCGGCGGCGTAGACGCGGTCCAGGCTGGTGCGCATCCGCGAGTCGACCAGGATCGAACGGCCCCGCAGCCGCATACCCCAGTCGGCGAGGGGGCCGAGGTCGCTGATGAACCCGAGGGCCGCGACGACGCTGTCCACCTCGAACACCCGCGGCGCGTCCTCGCCGCGGACGCGGACGTGCGCCAGCCGCACGGTGTCCTCGCCGACGAGCGCTTCCACCTCGGCGTCGGTGACGACCCGCGTCCCGCCCTCGGTGACGGCCGTGACGTTGGCGGCGTGCGCGCGGAAGGTCGAACGGCGGTGCACGAGGGTGACCGACTTCGCGATCGGTCCCAGTGCCAGCGCCCAGTCCACCGCGCTGTCGCCCCCGCCCACGACGAGCACGTCCTGACCGCTGTGCGCGGCGGGGTCGGTGACGAAGTAGCTCAGGCCCCGGCCGAGGTACTCCTCCCCGGCGGGCAGCTTGCGCGGCGTGAAGGTGCCGATGCCGGCCGTGACGATCACCGCGCCGGCGCGGACGAGCCGGCCGTCGGACAGCGTCACCTCGGGCCGGCCCTCGTCGTCGCGGCCCAGTGCCACGGCCTGGCGGCCCAGCAGGTACTCCGGGCCGTACCGGTCGGCCTGGTCGAGCAGTGCGGCCACGAGGTCGCGGCCCCGCACGCGCGGCAGTCCGGCGACGTCGAGGACCTCCTTCTCCGGGTACAGGGCGGAGATCTGCCCACCGGCCTGGGGTAGCCCGTCGACCACGACGGTGCGCAGCCCGCGGAACCCCGCGCAGTAGGCGCCGTAGAGCCCGGTCGGTCCGGCGCCGACCAGGAGGATGTCGGTGTCGAGCGGTGCAGGGGGCATGGGCCGGCCTCCGTCGGTGCGGTGGTGTCGGGAGTGGACGGACGACGTCCGCGGATCACCGGACCCTAGGGCGGTGTCGCGGTACGAGCGCGGGTCGCGGACCGCTGAGCGGACCGCGGCCCGGATTTCGGATCCGGTCCGGTGAGCGGACCGGAGGCGTTGGCCTGCGGGCACCCGGGTGGTGGACTCGCCGTCAGCTTCGGCACAACGAACTTGGAGCGGCCATGAGCACGCAGAACGGGGAGAAGACCGGCACCCCGCCTCGGCGGACCCGGCGACCGGCGATCCTCCCGGGCCGGCAGGACTGGTCGAGCTGGCCGCACTACCAGGCCGCGGCGGCGGGCTTCCGCGGCTACTGGTACCCGGTCGGCTATTCGTCGCGGTTCACCGGCACGCCGCGGCAGGTCACCCTGCTGGGCCAGAAGATCGTGCTCGTCCGCGACGGCGGCGAGGTCTACGCGCTCAAGGACCGGTGCCCGCACCGCGGCGTGCCGCTGTCCGAGGGCAACCAGCAGTTCCCCGGCACCATTTCCTGCCCGTACCACGGCTGGACGTTCGACCTGAAGACCGGCGACCTCAAGGCCGCGATCACCGACGGCCCCGCCTCACCGATCTGCGGCAAGGTCACCCAGCCCACGTACGCGGTCGAGGAGCGCCTGGGCATGGTGTGGGTCTTCGTCGGCGACGGCGAGCAGGCCCCGCCGATCGACGAGCAGCTGCCCGAGGAACTGGTGGGCAACGCCGCGGTCGTCGGGTCGCGGATCCAGCCGCGCGAGGGCAACTGGCGCTTCGCCTGCGAGAACGGCTACGACGAGGGCCACGCGAAGTACCTGCACCGCACCGCCCTGTGGCGGTTGTTCAAGGCCATGCCGGTGTGGAACGAGACCCGGATCGTCCAGCGCGGCCGGTGGATCTACCGCGTCCAGGACGAGCAGTACTGGACGGCGGACTTCCCCGGCCTGGGCAAGTGGGACAACCAGGCGTGGTTCAAGCTGAGGCCGCCGAAGAAGGTCGGCAACATCGGCAACACCGGCTCGCACCGGCAGGTCAACCCGGTGATCGCGGCGCAGGAGTTCCCCGGCTTCGCCTCGGTGAGCATGCCCGGTGTGCTGCGCATCGTCTACCCGACGTTCATCCACTACGAGTTCTACGTGCCGGTCGACGCCGACAACCACCTCTACGTCGGCGTGATGGCCGATTTCCGGCGCGGGTGGAAGGCGTTGCCCTTCTACGCCAAGTACCTCGGTTTCGTGCGGTGGCTGTTCCACGGCCAGTTCTCCGCGCAGGACAAGTGGATGGTGGAGGTGACCGACGCGCCGCCGGAGAAGCTCTACCGGCCCGACGACTCGCTGCTCAAGTGGCGCAAGCTCGCCGAGGACACCTGCGAGGAACGCGTCGAGCGGCTGGGCGCGCAGGGCGTCGCCGTCCCGGTTCCCGAGGCGGACTGATGGCGCGCGTGGTGCTCGGCGTCGGCGCGTCCCACTCGACGCTGATGAACACCCACTGGGACCAGGTCGTGCACACCGACCGCGCGGAGCGGTTCCGCGACGCGCTGCGCGAAGCGCGGAACGAGATCGCCGCGGCGAAGCCCGACGTCGCGATCATCGTGGGGTCCAACCACTTCCGCGGGTTCTGGCTGGACATGATCCCGTCGTTCACCCTCGGCGTCGGCGAGGTGATCGGCTCGGGTGAGGCGAAGACGCCGTCCGGGCCGCAGAAGACCGCGCCGGGGTTCGCGCAGCGGCTCGCGGAGGAGCTGGTCGAACGGGGCACCGAGGTGGCGATCTCGGCCCGCCTGCAGATCGACCACGGCCAGACCCACGCGATCCAGTACCTCCTCGACGGCGTCGACGTGCCGGTGGTGCCGCTGGTCGTGAACGTCTTCGCCGCCCCGCTCCCCCGCACCGACCGCTGCGCCGAGCTGGGGCGCAACCTGACCGCCGCGGTCGAAGCGCTGCCCGAGGACCTGAAGGTGGTCGTGATCGCCTCCGGCGGCCTGTCGCACCAGCTGCCCTGGCCCGACGACTGGCGCGCCCCCGACGGCGAGGACGAGGAGTTCCTGGTGGAGGCGTGGCTCAACGGCCGCGGCGACTGGGAGCGCTACGACGGCCGCCGCCGCGAGATCATCACCGGTGCCCGGCCGGTGCTGTTCCCCGACTTCGACGAAGCGTTCCTGGCCGACCTCGAACGCGGCGAGCTGGAGAAGTACACCGCACTGACGACCCGGGAGATCGGCGAGGTCGCCGGCAACGGCGGTCAGGAGCTGCGCACCTGGCTCGTCATGGCCGCCGCGCTGGGCTTCGCGCCCGGCCGCGCGCTGGCGTACTCCCCCATGCCGGAGTGGCTGACCGGGATGGGCGTCGCGGTGATCAGGCCGTGACCGCCCTCGACGCGGTGCTGGGGCACATCACCGAGGACCGGCTCCGCGCGGCGGCACGCGCGGTCACGGCCATCCCGAGCCCCACCGGCCGCGAGGCGCCGTTGGCGCGGATGCTCGCCGCCCGGCTGTCGGCCGCGGGTTTCGCCGCGCAGGCGCAGCACCTGGACGAGTTCCAGGCCAACGCCGTGGGCCGGCTGCGCGGGACGGGCGGCGGCGAGGACCTCATGCTCTACGCACCGATCGACACCCTCACCACCGGGCAGCCCGAGCTGGACGTCCCGTGGATCGGGCCGGAGCTGCGCCCGGACATGCTCGCGCAGGCGCGTGACGAGGGGCCGTTCGTCTTCGGTCTGGGCGCGAGCAACCCCAAGGGCCACGCCGCCTGCGTCCTCGTGCTGGCCGAAGCGCTGGGCGCGGCCCGGCCCGACCTGGCCGGTGACGTGGTCGTCGCCTTCGGCGCGGGCGGGATGCCCACCAACGCCGTCGAGGCGCCGGGCTACCCCGCCCGCGCCAACACCGGTCACGGCGTCGGCTGCTCGTTCCTGCTGGAGCGCGGCTGGCACGCCGACCACGCGGTGATCGCCAAGCCGGGTGACTTCATCGCCCACGACGAGGTCGGGCTGTGCTGGTTCGAGATCACCGTGCCCGGCACCCACACCTACGTGGGCAGCCGTCACCGGCTCCCCTACCGCAACCCGATCGTCACCGCCGCCGAGGTGGTGACGCGCCTGGAGCGGTGGCTGGCCGACTACCCGGCCAGGCACCGCACCGCCACCGCCGCACCGCAGGGGGTGATCGGGTCGATCGCCGGCGGCTGGGAGCGGGTGCTCGCGGTCACCCCGGCGGTCTGCCGGATCCGCCTGGACCTGCGGATCGCGCCGGGGGTGACGCCGATGGCCGTCAAACGGGAGCTGGCCGCGTTCCTGGCCGGGTTCGACGACGACCTCGGGCTGGAGATGGTGCTGTCGATCCCCGGCACCCGCACCCCGCCGGACGCGCCGATCGTGCGCACCGCGATCGAGGCGTGGGAAAGCACCCGCGGTCGGCCGCACGAACCCGTGCCGGACAACAGCGGCGCCACGGACGCGAACATCCTGCGCGCCCGCGGCATCCCGACCGTCCGGACCGGCATGCCCAAGGTCACCTCGACCGACTTCGACGTCGACTTCAGCCGCGGCATGAACACCGTCGACGTGCGCGCGATGCGCCGCCTGTGCGAAGTGCTGGCGCGCACCACCCTGTCCATCACCCAGAAGGAAGCAGCATGAGCCCACCACCCGAGAGCCACTACGCCGACGGCGGCGGCGTCACCTACCACTACCACGACCTCGGCTCGGGCCCGGACACCGTGTTCCTGCACGGCGGCGGTCCCGGCTGCACCGGGTGGAGCGACTTCGGTCCGGTGGCGCCGCTGTTCGCCACCGACCGGCGGTGCCTGCTGGTGGACATCCACCAGTACGGCCGCTCCTCGAAGACCCAGATCACCGGGCCGATGTGGGACCACCACGCGGCCAAGACCGTCGCCCTGCTCGACACCCTGGGCGTCGAGCGCGCCGACTTCGTCTGCAACTCCTGGGGCGGCACCATCGCGCTCAACCTCGCCGCCAAGTACCCGGACCGGGTGCGGTCGCTGGTCGTCACGGGCAGCATGCCGGTGTTCCACGGCCCGCTCGCCCCGCTACCCGAAGGTGGCCGCCGCGGTCGCAACGCCCGCGACGCCTACTACGGCGGCGAAGGCCCGACGCGCGAGAAGATGCGCCGCCTGATCACCACCCTGGAGTGGTACGACGGGGACCGGCTGCCCGAGGAGACGCTCGACCTGCGCTACGAGCAGAGCCTCGACCCCGGCGAGCGGGAACTGGCCGCGATGTCGGACTCGCCACGGGGGGAATGGCAGGACCTCACCGCCGAGCTCGGCCTCATCCAGGCCCCGGTGCTGTTCATCTGGGGCATGCAGGACGCGTTCCTCACGCCCGACTACCCGCTGATGCTGGCCCGCATGGTGCCCCGAGGCAACCTGCACGTCATGGACCACGTCTCCCACCACCTGCAGGAAGAGCGCCCCCACGCCTACCACGCGGTGGTCGACGGGTTCTTCCGCTCCTTCGTCCCGGAAGGGGTCGCCGCGTGAAGGCCCTGTTCGCCCTGGCCGCCGCGGCGGCGGCCATCGCCGCCCTGCGCAAGCTCGCGGCCCACAGCAACACCCAAGTGCACCGCATCAACACCGAGGAATCCTCATGAGCATCTGGACCGACCTGAGCCCGATCGCCCACCGCGTCGAGTACGTCGACGCGGCCGGTGTGCCCACCCGAGCGCTGCGCGCGGGCAACCCCGATGCCGACGCCGTGGTCTTCCTGCACGGCACCAGCGGGCACCTGGAGGCGTTCAGCCGCAACATCGCGGCGCACGGCGAGTTCGACGTGCACGCCATCGACATGCTGGGCCACGGCTACACCGGCAAGCCCGCCCGGCCCTACGAGATCGCCGACTACGTCCAGCACCTGCTGGACTACTTCGACGCCGTGGGCATCCGCGCCGCGCACATCGTCGGCGAGTCCCTGGGCGGCTGGGTCGGGGCGCGCGCCGCGATCGACAGCCCGGAGCGGGTGCTGAGCCTGCAACTGCTGTGCGCCGGCGGGACCGTGGCCAACCTCCAGGTCATGGACCGCATCCGCACCAGCACGAAGGCCGCCGTCACCACCGACGACGTCGAGCTGACCCGCAAGCGCCTGCGGCTGCTCATGGCCAGCGCCGAGAACGCCACCGAGGAGCTGGTGGAGGTCCGGCACGCGATCTACCACACGCCGGAATTCGTGGCCAACGTGGACAACCTGCTGTCCTTGCAGGACATGGAGCGGCGCCAGCGCAACCTGCTGCGCCCGGAGCACCTGGCGCGCATCACCCAACCGACGCTGATCGTGTGGGGACGCCAGAACCCGTTCGGCGAGGTCCCGGAAGCCGCCAAGATGCACGAGAACATCCCCGGGTCGCAGCTGGAGCTGTTCGAGGAGTGCGGGCACTGGCCGCAGCACGAGCAGGCCGCCCGCTACAACCCGCTCAGCGTGGAGTTCCTGCGCAAGGCCGCCGCGGCATGAGGGCGGTGCGGTTCCACGCGTGGGGCTCGGCTCCCGTCGTGGACGACGTGCCGGAGCCGGTGCGCGGCGAGGGCGAGGTGCTCGTCGACGTCCAGGCGGCGGCGGTGGCGCACCTGGACACCACCGTCGCGAGCGGGACGTTCGACCTGAAGCCGCCCCTGCCCTACACCGGCGGGGTCGAGGGCGCGGGGGTCGTGGCCGAGTGCGACGCGGACTCCGGCCTCGAACCGGGCTGCCGGGTGATGCTGCGCGGCGCGGGTCTGGGCCTGCTGCGCGGAGGCACCTGGACCGAGCGGGTGAGCGTCCCGGCCAAGGCCGTGACCCGGCTGGACGCCCCGCTGGCCCCGGCGATCGCGGCGACCTTCTTCGTCCCGGCGACGACCGCGTTCGCGGCCCTGCACGACGTGGCCCGGCTCGGCGAGGACGAAGAGGTGATCGTGGTCGGCGCCGCCGGCGCGGTCGGCTCGATGGTCGCGCAGCAGGCACGGCTCGCCGGCGCGAAGGTGACCGGCGTCGTCGGACGCGCGGACCAACTGGCCGACGTGCCCGACGGGGTCACCGGCGTGTGCCTGGACTCGGCCGAGGACGTCGAGCGGCTCGCCGCGGACCGCCCGGCGTCCCTGCTGGTCGACACGCTCGGCGGCGACGGGCTGGTGGCCCGCACCCGTTGGGTCCGACCGGGCGGGCGCGCGGTGGTCATCGGCTACGTGACCGGCGCGGAGGTCCGCGTCGACCTGCCGTCCTGGCTGCTCGACGACGTCGCGCTGCTGCCGGTCAACATGATCCGCCGGGAACGCCGGGCCCGCGAGGTCGCCGGCGACCTGGTGAAGCGGCTGGCCGCGGGTGAACTCCGGGTGGGCGTGCAGGAGTACGCGTTCGCCGACGCGGCGTCGGCCGTCGAGGACCTGAAGGCCGGCCGGGTGCGCGGCCGAGCGGTCCTGATCCCGTAGTCCAGGTCCGGTCGGCGGACCGGTCGCGCCGTGCGAACCGGTTCCGCTGACCGAACCGGCCCGATGTCCGGACTGGCGGTGCTTCCATGACGGCGAACAGCGTCCTCGGCAAGGTCCAGCTCATCCTGGAGGCGTTCGGCCCCGACGACGAGCACCTGAGCCTCACCGAGCTGTCCCGGCGGTCCGGGGTGGCGAAGGCGTCGGTCCACCGCCTGGCGCAGGAACTGCTGGCCTGGGGCGTCCTGGAACGGCGCGGCAGCGACTACTGGCTCGGCATCCGCCTGTTCGAGATCGGCCAGCGGGTACCTCGCCAGCGCATCCTCCGCAACGCCGCCCGCCCGTACATGGAGGACCTCTACCACGCCACGAACGAGACCGTCCACCTCGCCGTCCCCGACGGTCGCGAAGTCCTCTACCTGGAGAAGGTGTCGGGCCACGGCCAGGTGACCAGGCCGTCGCGGGTGGCGGGCCGCATGCCCATGCACTGCACCGCGACCGGCAAGGTCCTGCTCGCCTTCGGTCCCCGGGCACTGGTCGACGAGGTGATCGCCGATCCGCTCGAACGCCTCACACCCCACACGGTGAGCGCGCCGGGACTCCTGTTGAACGAGCTGGCCCAGGCGCGGGCGAACGGCTACGCGGTCGAGTACGAGCAGACCCGCGTCGGGTACGTCAGCGTGGCCATCCCCCTGACCGGCCCGACCGGCCTGACCACCGGCGCGCTGTCCATCACCGCGCCGTTGTTCCGGGCCGACGTCGCCAAGTACACGGGATTGCTGACGATGGTCGGCCACCGGATCACCAGGACGATCAGCGCCCTGCAGTCGCAGTCCTCCGAGCCGTGAGCCGCGGGGGTGATTCCCGATCCGCGGGTCCGGTGACCGAACCGCCTCGTTGTCCCGTGCCCAGCGCCACAACAAGCTGACCGAAAGCAGCTCGCCCTCGGGAGGAACGTTGCGGAGAAAACTCAGATGGCTCGGTGTCGCGGTCACAGCGGTGGTGGCCGTGACGTCCATCGCCACCGGTGGCACGGCCACCGCGGACAGCTCGCGCCTGGACACGCGCTCGCTCCAGGTCCGCACGGAATCCGGTGAGCTCATCGGGAAGACCGACGGCGTGGTGGACTCCTTCCTCGGAATCCCCTACGCCGCTCCCCCCGTGGGAGGTCTCCGGTGGCAACCACCGCAACCGCCGCGGGGGTGGGCGGGAGTACGGCCCGCGACCAACCACGGGCCCACCTGTCCCCAGGCGTACCAACCGCTGGTGACCGAGGACTGCCTCTACGTGAACGTGCACCGCCCGTCGAGGCCGGCCGGCGAACGCCTCCCGGTGCTGTTCTGGATCCACGGTGGCGGGTTCTCGGCCGGCTCCGGCAACGTGGACGCCTCCCTGGTGGCCCGGACCAACAACATCATCGTCGTGTCGATCAACTACCGGCTGGGCGCCTTCGGCTTCCTGAGCCTGCCGGGCCTGAGCCAGGGCGGCGCCGGGAACTACGGCCTCCTCGACCAGGCCGCCGCGCTCCGCTGGGCCAACCGGAACATCGACCGGTTCGGCGGCGACAGCAGGCGCGTGACGATCGCCGGCCACTCCGCCGGCGGCCACTCCGTGTGCTCCCTGCTCGCTTCACCCCTGATCCACGGCTTGATCAACGGGGCGGTCATCGAGAGCGGGGGGTGCCCGAGCCGCACCGTCACCGAGTCCCAGGCGGCCGGCCGGCGCTTCTCCACCGACGCCGGGTGCGGCACGACGAACAACCCCGTGGCCTGCCTGCGCGGGAAGTCCGCGGCCGAGATCCTCAACTCCAGTGCGGGCTTCCGAGGCGGTGTCCTCTCCGGAGCGCTCCCCACGGCGGGCGTCGCCGAACTGCCGGTCGCACCGCTGACCGCCTTGCAGACCGGCAGGTTCGAACGGGTCCCGCTGCTGATCGGCAGCACCCGTGACGAAGTGCGGCCCTGGGCCCTGCCGTTCGCCTACGCGACTCCCGCGCAGTACGAGAAGAGCCTCCAGTACCTGTTCGGCGACCGGGCGGCCGACGTCCTGGAGCAGTACCCGTTGAGCGACTTCCCCTCCCACGAGACGGCGACCTACGCCCTGGGCTCGGTGTGGCTGGACTCCAGTGCCTTCTACGGGCTCGGCGGGTGCGGATACGCACAACTCGCGAAGCAGGTCTCGAAGTACCAACCGAAGACGTACCTGTACAGGTTCGACGCACGGAGCCCCGGTTCCGGGCCGGAGAACCCGAACGCCTTCGACCCCGGTTCCTACCACGGGGTGGACCAGCCCTACCTCTGGCCGACGCCCGACAGCCTCCACGACCGCGACGAGCTCCGCCTCTCGTCCGAGATGGTCCGGTACTGGGGCGCCTTCGTCCGGCGGGGTACGCCGGACACGACGGGCCAGGCCCCGTGGCCGGGCATCTCGAACGACCGCGTGATGATCCTGAAGACCGGTGGCAGCGCGACCGTGTCCTCGGCGGAGTTCTCCGCCACCCACCACTGCGACCTCTGGAACAGCACCAACCACAAGTGGCTCGACCTGGCTCCCGACAAGCTCGCCCGACAGGTCGGGGTTGGGCGGTAGTCACTTCCCGACGGCGCCGGCCGACGAAGTCCCAGGACGCGTCGGCCGGCGATCCGCCGGAGCCACCGACTTCGGTGACCGCACCTCCCGCGGAGAGCGGGAACCTGAGGTTCCCCCGACAACCCGAGGCGGTTGTTACCCGGATCGGATCGGTGATGCCGGGATGGCAGTCGGTTCGGTCTGGGCGGCGTGCCAGGCGGCTTCGTACTCGTCGGGACTGAGCCGGCCGAGGTCCTTCTGGATGCGTTCGGTGTTGTGGAACCCGTCGATACAACGGAACAGTTCGTTCTCGGCCTCGTCGCGGGTGCGCCAGGAGCGGCGGTAGACCAGCTCGATCTTGAGCGTGGAGAAGAAGTTCTCCATCAGGGCGTTGTCGCAGGAGTCGCAGACCGACCCCATCGAGGGCAGGATTCCGTTGTCCACCAACCGTTCCGCGGAGCGGAAGGCCGTGTAGGTCGAGCCGCGGTCGCTGTGGTGGATCAACTGCCCGTCGCGCACGTCGCGGGACCAGATCGCGTACTCCAGGGCGCCGAGCACGAGGTCGGTGTCGCAGCGGTCGCTGGTCTTCCGGCCCACGATCCGGTTGGAGAACGCGTCGCGCACGGCCGCGAGCCAGAAGGCACCCTCGCCGGTGCGGATCCGGGTCGCGTCGCCCCCCACACACAACAACCGGTCCGGCGCGGAGGCGCTGAAGTCCCGGTTCACCCGGTCAGGCCAGTCGCACGACGGCGTGGACCTTGCAGACGGCGGCGTGGGCGACCGTGGCGACGACGGCCACGCGCACGGTGCTGTCGTCGTACTTGTCGCGCACCTTGCCGGACAGCTCGACGGCCGCTCCCGCGTCGTCGTCCGGAACGGCGACCGGGCGGATGAAGCGGCTGGTGAACTCGACGATCGCGCCCGCGTCGCCCGCCCAGTCGGTGATCGCGGTGCCGGTCAGGGCCATGGCGAGCATGCCGTGCGCGATGACGTCGGGCAGGCCGGCCCCGACTGCCACGCGCTCGTTCCAGTGGATCGGGTTGAAGTCCAGCGAGGCCCCGGCGTAGCGGACCAGGTCGGCGCGCCGCAGCCGCACCTGGCGGGCAGGCAGCGCGTCCCCGACCGAGACCGACTCGTGGGTCCTGGCGCTCATGCCCCTCCTCCTGTCGATCCGCCCCCCGGCCGCACGACGAGCAGCGCGGTCGCGGTCAGCACGGGCTCGCCCTCGGTGGTGGTGATCTCGTGGCGCAGGGTCAGGAACCCGCTGCCGAGCCGGGTGGTGATGTCGGTGACCGAGACGGTGTCGTTGACCAGGTCGCCGGCGACCAGGGGCCTGCGGTAGTGGAAGGTCTGCTCACCGTGCACCATGCGGGCGTGGTCGAAGCCGAGGGCGGGGTCGGCGACGAGCGACTCGAAGGCGCCCCGGGTGATGGCGGCCGCGAAGGTGGGCGGCGCGATCACGTCCGCGTACCCCGCGGCCCGGGCGGCGTGCGGGTCCCGGTACACGGGATTCGGGTCGCCGATCGCCCCGGCGAACTCCCGGATCTTCTCCCGGCTGACCAGATAGGGCCGGGTCCGCGGGTAGCTGCGCCCGATGAACGAAGGGTCCAGAGCCATGGCGCCACCCTAGTACGGAGACCCGGCGCGGACGATAATTGAAAAACCAACTTCCCGTTTACCGGTCGCCCGTCCGGGCAGGCGTTTCCCGATTCGGTACGAAAAAGTTTCGAATCGAGCGGCGAGACTATCCCGCAACGGGCGCCCGCGGTCAATCCGAAGGTTCGGACAAGGGACACGAAGGCACTGTGACGATGATCACACTTTTATGAAAAACCGACCGTAATCGCTTGGGCAGTGGCAGGTTCGGCGCCCTGGGGCTATCGGCACGTGCACCGGCGACCCACGTGCACCGGTGATCATTGACGGAAACGGCTGGCGCGCATTAATCACGCGAAGCGCGCCGGAGTTTCCGTGCCGAACTCCCGGGGAGCCGGTCGTACCGGCTTCGAAGCTGGGCAACGGGAGCCGGTGACGGCTCCGAACAGGCTCGGAGATCTGGGGACTCGTCATGGGAATTCTTGACGGAAAACGCGTCCTGGTGACGGGGGTGTTGACCGACACGTCCATCGCCTTCCACATCGCGAAGATCGCGCAGCAGGAGGGCGCGCAGGTCCTGCTGACCGCGTACCCGCGGCCCGGGCTGACCGCGCGCATCGCCAGGCGGCTGCCGTCCGGACCGGACAACGTCCCGCCGGTGCTGGAGCTGGACGTCACCGACGCCGCGCAGCTCCAGTCGCTGGAGGGCCGGCTCCGCGAGCACGTGGACGGCCTGGACGGCGTGGTGCACGCGATCGGGTCCGCGCCACCGGGGGCGCTGGGCGGCAATTTCCTGAGCACTCCCTGGGAGGACGTCGCCGCGGCCGTGCACGCCTCGACGTACTCCCTGAAGTCGCTGACCACGGCGTGTCTGCCACTGCTCGGACCAGGCGGTTCGGTGGTGGGACTGGACTTCGACGCGTCCCGCGCGTGGCCGGCCTACGACTGGATGGGGGTGGCCAAGGCAGGGTTGGAGTCGTGCGCGCGGTACCTGTGCCACTACCTGGGCCCCAAGGCCATCCGGGTCAACCTGGTCGCGGCCGGGCCGCTGGAGACCGTCGCGGCCACCAGCATCCCGGGCTTCCACGAGATCTCCGCCCCGTGGGCCGAGCACGCGCCGCTCGGGTGGGACATCACCGACCCGGTGCCGGCGGCGCGGGCCTGCGTGGCGCTGCTGTCCGACTGGTTCCCGAGCACCACCGGGGAGATCGTCCACGTGGACGGCGGCGTGCACGCCGTGGGCGGCGGGCACTGACCGGACCGGGCACGCGCACACCGAACTGGGAAGAAGAAGACATGCCCCCAAGCAGGGAAGAAATCGCCGACTTCGTCACGTCCGTTCTCGCGAACTTCCTCGAAGGGGAGTTCGACGAGGGGATCGACTGGGCCGCGCCGATCGGCGCAGACGGACTGGGGGTCGAATCCATCGGCATCCTGGAGGTCGTGGTCAACGTCGAACAGGAATACGACTTGAGCATTCCCGACGAGGTCATCGAGAGAATGGCTTCCGGCACGTTCGGCGCGTTGGTGGACGAGGTGGCCGCACTGCACCCGGCGACCGCGGAAGCGAAAGGAGCGTGACCCGGTGATCACCACGGCTGACATCCGCACGATTCTCGTCGAGGGAAGAACGCTGGCCGGCGTCGACGAGCTGGAGGACGACACCGAACTGGTGGTCGACTCCTTCTCACTGGCCTGGTTGCAGCACAGCCTGCGCACCGAGCACGACATCGAACTGGATCTTCGCGAGGTCCGCGCGGAGCACTTCTCGTCGCTCACCCGGATACGGGACTACGTCAACGAACTGGCCGCTTCGACCAGGCAGGGCTGAGGAATCGCGATGACAGCCGACACCGACGTCGTCATCACCGGGATCGGGGTGTTCACCGCGTTCGGCTTCGGCGAGCAGGCGCTCCTCGACGGTGTCTTCACCGGGACGCACGCGTTCGGCCCGGTGCGCCGCTTCGACACCGGGCGGTTCCGCTGCGGTGCGGCGGCCACCTACACCGGCAGCGGTCCCGGCTACCCCGGCATGCCCGACGACGCCACCGCGCCGCTGCGGCAGCGCGACGTCCTGGTGGCCTGCTCGTCGGCCGCGATCGGGATGTCCGGGCTCGCCCCCTCGGCGATCGCCGGCACTCTCGTCGGGAGCCAGGGCGACTACACGCCCATCACCTCCTTCTGGCGCTCCGGCGACGACGGCGACGCGCCGGTCCCCGTCGCGGACAGCCTGCCGAGCCACCTGTCGCACGCCCTGGCGGACGAACTGGGGCTCGGCGGGCTCCGGTCGACGTTCATCAACGCGTGCGTGGCCTCGGCGGACGCCGTCATCCACGCCGCCAGGCTGATCCGCGCCGGGCGGGTGGACGCGCTGCTGTGCGCGGGTGCCTACCTGGTCGAGGAGGAGCTGTTCGCGAAGTTCGACTCGGCCCGCGCGTTCGCCAAGGACGGGCACGTCCGCCCGTTCTCCAAGGACCGCACCGGGCTGCTGCTGGGCGACGGCGTGGCCGCGCTCGTCCTGGAGTCGGGGCGCGGCGCGCGGGCGCGCGGGGCCGAGGTGCTGGCCCGCGTGACGGGGTGGGGCATCACCTCCGACGCCTTCCACGTGAGCCGCCCGCACCCCAGGGGACGGGGCACCGCGGACGCCGTGCGGGCGGCGCTGCGCACCGCACGCCTCGACGCGGACCGCGTCGACTACGTCAACGTCCACGGCACCGGCACGGCGTCGAACGACACCGCGGAGACCGCCGCGCTGCACGACGTGCTGGGCGCCAGGGCGCCGGAGGTCGCGGTCAGCTCCACCAAGAGCACGACGGGGCACCCGCTGGAGGGCGCCGGCGCGGTCGAGGCCGTGATCACGCTGTTGGCGCTGCGGCACGGCATCGTCCCGCCCACGGCGAACTTCACGACGCCGGACCCCCGGTGCGACCTGGACTACGTCACCGACACCCCGCGAGAGGTGCGCATGGACCACGCCGTCTCCCTGAACTCCGCCTTCGGCGGGGTCAACACCGCACTCCTGCTGAGCCGCCCGTGACCACTGCGACGACGATCGGCCACCACCTGGTGGCCGAGGCGTTCCTGTCCCCGTCCGGGCGCGCCCCGGACGGGTCCGCGCACGAGCCGGTGGCGCTGCCCAGGGTGTCCGGCTTCGTGGAGTCGACCTTCAGCCCCCTGGTCCGGGCCGTGGTCGAGCGGTGCGTGGCCGGGGTCACCGGTGGCGAGCCCTTCGGCGACGAAGGGGCCAGGACGGCTCTCGTGCTCGCCACGACCTTCGGCGACGCGGTGACCGCGGACCTGGGCAGCAGGCTGCTGGCGTCCGGCCAGATGCAGAACCCGCTGCTGTTCTACCAATCGGTGCCCACCACGATCCTCGGGGTGGTCGCGCGCGACTTCGGCATCACCGGGCCGACGATGTGCTTCTCCGCGCAGCGGGACCTGCGCGACGAGGCCCTGGACCTGGTGGACGTGCTGCTGAACGACGACGAGGTCGACCAGGTGCTGCTGGTCGCCGTCGACCTCGAAGCCGACGTCCGGGCCCGGCGGGTCGCCGAGGAGCTGGTCGAGCGGGGCACGCGGCTCCCCCTGGCGCGATCCGACACGGCGGTGGCCTTCCTGTTCCGCGGAGCCGCGCCGCCACACGACCGGACACGGTCCGGCGCGGTGGTCGAGGGCGACCCCGGATCGGGGTTCGGCGCGCTGTCCGGCCTGGTGGAGCTCTACCTCGCCGCGCTGACCGCCCGGCGGTCGCCGGAGCGCGGCGCCCTGACCGTCCCGCTGACGACGGCCTGGGGGCCGCGTCGGCTGACGGTGCTGCTGTGAGTCGAGGACCCGGGGAGCTGGAGATCGTGACAGGGCACATCAGGCGCGTCGGAGGTGGCTCGTGGTCGGACCGGTGACGCTCGACGGCTTGCTCGCCGCCAGCGCCGCGCGGCACCCCGGCCGACCGGCGCTGGTCGCCGACGGCCGGACCTGGACCTACGCCGAACTGGACGCCGCCGTCGACGACCTGGCGGAGCGGATCGGGCGGGCGGGCGTGCGGGCCGGGGACCGGATCGGCGTCTTCGCGCCCAAGTCGGCCGAGGCGGTGCTCGGCATCTACGCGGGGCTGCGCGCGGGGGCCGTCGTGGCGCCGCTCGACGTCCGGGGCCCGGTCGGCCGCACCCGCCGGATGCGGGACCAGGCGGGGTTCTCCCTGCTGCTCACCACTCCGGCGACGCGCGCGGCGGCCCGGGTGGTGGCCCAGGCGGACGAGGACCACCCACCCGCCGAGGGCGACCTGGGGCACGGGATCGGCTGGACGAGGTGCGATCCCCCGCCGACCACCGCGCCCACCACCGAGGGCGGGTACGTGCTGTTCACCTCGGGCAGCACCGGCCGGCCCAAGGGCGTCCTGCTGTCGCACGGGAACGTCGCGCACTTCGCGCTGTGGGCGGCCCGCGAGGTGGGCCTGGCGGAGACGGACGTGGTCGGTTCGCAGGCGGCCCTGACCTTCGACCTGTCCACCTTCGACCTGTTCGGCACCGCCGCGGTGGGGGCGTGCGCCGTCCTGATGCCCGAGCGCATCCGTGCGTTCCCCCGCGACGTGGCCGCGTGGCTCGCCGAGCGGGCGGTGACCGTGCTGTACGCGGTGCCGTCGCTGTACCAGGAGCTGCTGGAGCGCGGCGGTTTCCGGGACGACTTCCCGCCCGCGTTGCGCGTCGCGCTCTACGCGGGCGAGCCGTTCCCGCCGCGCGCACTGGAGACCTACGTCGAACTCCTGGACGGGCGGCCCCTCTACAACCTGTACGGCCCGACCGAGACGAACGTGTGCACGTTCACCAGGGTCCCGCCCGACTGGACCGCGGACCGCGGGATGACCGTCGGGCGGGCCGTCCCCGGCGACGTCGTCGACGTGTTCGACGAGTCCGGCCGGCCCACGGACGGGGAGGGCGAGATCTTCGTCGCCGGCGCCACGGTGTTCCGGGGCTACCTGGAGGCGGGCGAGCTGCACGACCCGACCCGCCCCCTGCGGTTCGGCGACGGGGTCGTGCGCCGCGCCTACGCCACCGGCGACATCGGCCGCCGCACGCCCGACGGGCGGATCGTGCTGCGCGGACGGCGCGACGTCCAGGTCAAGCGCCGCGGCTACCGCATCGACCTGGGCGAGATCGAGAGCGTCGCCGGCGAGGTAGCCGGGGTGGACGCGGCCGTCGCCGTCCAGAAGCCCGGCGACCACGAGGGCGGGATATGGCTGTACGCCTCGGGCGCCGCCACCGAGGGGGAGATCACGGGCCACCTGCGCGGTCACCTCCCGGTGTACATGGTGCCCGACCGCGTCGTCCGCCTCGACGCGGTGCCGGTCAACGACCGCGGCAAGATCGACCGCCTGGCGCTCGCGTCGGCGACGTACCGGCCCTCGGTCGACGGACACGGAACAGGAGAACACGGTGACTCTTCCTGACGACTTCCAGGGCATCCTCGAAGCCGCCCACGGAATCGGTCCGGAGCTGGCCGCGTCGGCCCGCGACGTCGACGCCCGCACCGGTGACAGCCGCGAGGCGTACCGCGTCCTGCGCGACGCCGGGTTCCTGCGGCTCATCGTCCCGCGGCGACACGGCGGAGCCGGTCTGGGGTTCGAGCAGTACTGGCGCGTCCTGGCGGTCCTCGCTTCCTACAACGGCGCCGCCGCGCTGGGCTTCAACATGCACAACGCCGTCATCGGACCCATGTGCGAATCGGCGGACACGCCACTGCCGCCCATGGCCGAGGAGTTCCGCACCTGGTTCTTCGACGAGATCGTGCGCGGCGGCCGGATGTTCGCCTCCGCGACCTCGGAACCGGGCAGCGGCGCGAAGCTGCTGGGCCTGCGCACCACCTACCGGCCGACCCCCGACCGCTCCGGGTTCGTCATCACCGGCAGGAAGTCGTTCGTCTCACTGGCGGGCGTGGCCGACTACTACGCGGTGCCGGCACGCCCCGAAGGCAACACCGATCCGGGCAAGATCTCGCACTTCCTGGTTTCCCCCGACGACGTCGGCGTCACCTTCGGGGAGGTGTACGACCTGAGCGCGATGTACGGCACCAGCACCGCCGGCATGACGCTCGACGACGTCGAGGTGCCCGCCTCGCGGCTCTTCCTCGGCATCGAGGGCATGTCCCTGCCCCGGATCATCCGCGAGCCGCACTGGATGGTCGCCGGGTACACCGGGGCGTACCTCGGGATCGCCGAGGCCATCCACCGGCACGTGGTGGAGGCGGTGGCCACGACGCCCTCGCGCGCGGAATCGCCCGTGGTCCAGCGCAACCTCGGTTACCTGTCGGCCCGCCTGGCCGCGGCGAGCGCCCTCGTGCACGAGGCCGCCCGGTCGATCGACGCGGACCGCGGCAGCACCGAGACCAACGCCAGGGTGCACGCCGCCAAGTACGTCGTGGGCGAGCTGGGCGCCGACCTCGTCCGGGAGGCCGTGGCCACGTGCGGGTCCGCGGCGGTCAGCCGGTCGAAGCCGCTGGAGCGGTTGATCAGGGAGATCCAGTACTGCGCCGTGATGCCCGCCAAGCCGGACGAGTGCCTGGAGTACCTGGGCAAGGCTGCTCTCGGGGTAAAACTGCACGAGGAAGGCGCGTTCACCTGGTGAACGCCGACGCGGAGGAGCGGTCATGACAGCCCGAGAGCAGGACCACGACGGAGTGAAGCCGGGGTACTCGTTCACGCCCCGCTTCTACGAGATCGACGGCCAAGGCGTCATGTTCAACATGTGGTACCTGGGCTACGTCGACGAGGCCATCGACGTCTTCTTCACCGAGCGGGGGCTGCCGTACCCGCAGTGGCGGCACCTGGGCTTCGACGTGCACGTCGTGCACTTCGACTTCGACTTCAGCGCCGGCGTCCGGGCCCGGGACCAGGTGGAGGTCCTGGTCAGCACGTCCCGGATCGGCGGGAAGAGCTTCACCCTCGACTTCGCCTTCCGCCGCGACGGGCGGACCGCCTGCACCGGCGGCATCGTCTACGCCACCGTCTCCACCGAGGGGCACGGCACCATCGCGCTGCCCGACCGCCTGGTCGAGGCCCTCGGCCCGGTCCGCCCGCTCCGCGGCTGACCCGGCGGCGCACCCACCAAGAACCACGAGCACAGAAGGGCCACCGCCGACATGGCAGAGCTGACGCTCGACGAGCGCGACCGCGTCAAAGGAATCGTCTGCGAGGCGCTGGACCTCCAGCCCGAGCAGCTCGCCGACACCGCCGACTTCAAGGAGTACGGGGTCGAGTCGGTGCAGGTGATCGAGATCATCACCATCATCGAGGACGAGCTGGACGTCACCATCGACCTGTCCGAGGCGGGCCGGATGACGAACCTCGCCGGGGCCTACGAGGTCGTGGCAGAGGCGCGATGAGCACGGCGGAGCGGGTGGTCGTCACCGGGCTCGGCGTCGTCTCGAACATCGGTACCGGCGCGGCCGGGTTCACCGAGGGCCTGCGGGCGGGGCGCAGCGAGGTCGGCCCCGTCACGGCGTTCGACACCACCGGCTTCGACCACGTCAACGCCTGCGAGGTGCCGGACTTCCGACCCGAGCGGTGGATCAGCCGGGTGCCCGCGGCGGAACTGGGCAGGGCGAGCGGGTTCGCCGTCGCGGCGGCCCGGATGGCGGTGTCGGACGCCGGCCTGGCCGACGCGGACCTGCGGGACCGCCGCGGCCAGGTCGCCATCGGCACGACCAACGGCGAGGGCGCGGACCTCGACCGGCTCGGCGCCCAGTTCGTCGCCGGCGGGCCGGAGGCGATGGACCCGGTCCTGGCCGGGCGGGTGGGGGTGGACCGGCTGGCCGCGTCCGTCGCCGGCGAACTGGGGCTGTGGGACGTGGAGGCGGTGGTGTTCACGACCGCCTGCGCGGCGGGCAACTACGCCATCGGGTCCGGGTTCGACGCCATCCGGTCCGGTGACGCGGACTACGCGCTCGTCGGCGGCGCGGACGCGGTCTGCCTCCAGTCCTTCGCGTCGTTCTACCGGCTCGGCATCATCGCCCCCGACAGGTGCCGGCCGTTCGACGCCGATCGCCAGGGCATCCTCAACGGCGAGGGCGCGGGGGTGCTGCTGCTGGAGAGCCTCACCGCCGCCCGCGCGCGGGGGGCGCGCATCCACGCCGAGGTCCTCGGCTACGGGCTGAACTGCGACGCCGCCCACCCGACGCTGCCGGACCAGGGCGGCGTCGAGGTCTGCATCGCGCTCGCGCTGGCCGACGCCGGGGTGCGGCCCGAGGAGGTGGACCTCGTCTCCGCGCACGGCACCGGGACGAAGTTCAACGACGTCACCGAGGCACGGGCGATCCGCGCCGCCTTCGGCGACCACCCGCCGCGGACGATCGGCCTCAAGTCGATGCTCGGCCACGCGATGGGTGCCGCGGCGGCCCTCGGCGCGGTCGCCGGGACGATCGCGATCACCGGGGGCTTCATTCCCCCGACCGCCAACCACCGCCGCACCGACCCGGAGTGCCGGATCGACTGCGTCCCCAACGAGTCGGTCCCGGCGGAGGTGCGCGTGGTGCAGAACAACAGCTTCGCGTTCAACGGGAACAACGCGATCGTCGTCCTCACCCGGTACGAGGAGCACACGTGATCGTCGTCGACTGGGCGGCCGTCTCCCCGTTCGGGGTGGACACCGCGGACTTCGCCGCCGGCATCCGCGCCGGGGGGCCCGGCGGCGACGGACCCCGGGCGGTCCCGGGCTTCGACCCCCGCGAGGTCGTCGGCAGGCAGGCGGTGCTGGGCATGAGCCGCGCCGCGGCCCTCGCCGTCGTGACCTGCGCCCGCCTGGTCGCCGACGACGACGTGCCGGCCCGCACCGGGCTGGTGCTGGCGACCACCGGGAGCGTGCAGAGCAGCCTCGACGTCGTCCGCATCTCGTTGACCGGCAAGAAGCCCTACCGCATCCCGCCGTCGACCATCCTCGCGGCGACCATGAACAGCGCCGCCGGCCAGTGCTCCATCCACCACTCCCTCAAGGGGCCCAACACGACCCTGGCCGCCGGTCGGCCCTCCGGGCTCGTCGCCCTCGGCTACGCCCGGCGCCTCCTCGGCGCGGGCCGCGCGGACACCGTCGTCGCGGGTGCCGTCGAGGAGCACTCCGAGGCCAGGCAGCAGGTCGACCGGTTGTCCGGCGGTACCGCGCCCCTGGTCGAGGGGTGCGCGATGTTCCGGCTGGAGCGCGCGGGGCGGGGGCTCGCCGAAGTCCTCGCCGTCACCTCGCTGGTCGCCCCGGACGGCGAGACCGGCGCCGCCGTGACCCGCGCGGTGCGGCGGGTCCTCGACGCCGCGCCCGCCGAACCCGTGTGGATCGCCACCACCTCGGGCGTCACCGACGACGACGAGCACACCGCCGTCGTCGAAGAGGGTCGTCCGGAGGTCGTGCTCGCCCCGCTGACGGGATCGCTGGGCGAGGCCCACTCCACGTCCGCCGCCTTCCAGTTGGCCGCCGTCCTGAGCCACGCCGCGGCCGACCCGGGTTCCGCCGGCCGGCTCGCGCTGGTGACGTCCGCCGACCCCCGGGGAGCCGTGGCCGCCGCCCTCCTGCGCCTGGGCCGCCCGCGTGCCGGCGGGTGAGCGGGAGGTGGCGACCGCCGAGTGGCACGAGTTGTCCGCGAACGGTCCGACGGCGGTGCTCGTGCACGGCATCGAGGACGGCTGGCGCAGCTGGGCGGAGCTGGCGGAACTGCTCGCGCCGCGCCACCGACTGATCGCGCTCGACCTGCCGTGGCGCGCGGGCAACGACTACTCCTGGCACGCGAGCGGCACACCGGGGCAGTGGCTGCGCCGCGCGCTGGCAACCGTGCCGCACCCGGTCCACGCCGTGGTAGGCCACTCCTTCGGGGCGAACGCGACGCTGGAGCTGCTCAGCGCGGGACTCGCGTTCGAACGCGTCGCCCTGCTCGCCCCGGTGTACCAACCGGGCGGCGCCGAGGTGGACGACGGCTTGAGGTCCGCGGCGCGCGTCGCGCTGGAGTCGGCCGTCCGCGACGGGCTCCGGTTGAAGGTGCGCGCCAGGACGATCGCACCGCGCGTCCTGGCGGGCATGGAGCGCAAGCTGGTCCAGCACGTGGTGCCGCGGGCCTTCGGGCCGTTCCTCGACTGCACGGTCGCCACCTGGGAGCTGGACCTCAGCGGGGTGGGCAGCCGGACGCTGGTCCTCGCCGGCACCACCGACGTCTCCCTGCCCCCGGCGGGCGCCCGCGCGCTCACCGAGGCGATGCCGGCCGCGCAGGTCCGCCGGCACGCCCACTACACGCACTTCTGCCACCTGGAGCAGGCCGGCGACGTGGCGGCGGAGCTGGAGGACTTCCTCGGCACGTGACGGACGCCCGAAGGGACCCCCGCCCCGCTCAGGGCCGCCAGGTGTGGAAACCCCGGCCCGACTTCTTGCCCAGCCGACCGGACTCGACCATGTCCGTCAGCAGGGGGCACGGGGTGTAGAACGGGTCGTCCAACAGCTCGCGCAGCACCAGCAGGGTGTCCCGGACGGTGTCCAGGCCGATGAGGTCGGCGGTGCGCAGGGGACCCGTCTGGTGGGCGAAGCAGGACACGAAGACCTCGTCCACGGTGGCCGCGGGGGCGGTGCCCTCCGCCACCACCTTCACCGCCTCGTTGATGGCCAGCATCAGCACCCGGTTGGTCACGAACCCCGGCGCGTCCGCCACCACGATCGCCTTCTTGCCCAGCGACGACAGCACCTCGGCCGTGCGCGCCATCGTCGCGTCCGAGGTCCTCGGGCCGCGCACGACCTCGACGGCCTCCTTCAGCGGCGCCGGGTTCATGAAGTGGGTGGCCAGCACGCGGTCCGGTCGGGTGGTGACGGCCGCCAGCACGTCGACCGGGATCGCCGACGTGCACGACGCCAGCACGGTGTCCGGCCCGCACAGGCGGTCCAGCGCCGCGAACAGCTCCTCCTTCACCGCGATCCGCTCCGGGCCGCACTCCACGACGAACCCGCTCCCGGCGAGCGCGTCGAGGTCGGCGGTCCAGCCCACCCTGCCCGGCACCCCGGCCGGATCGGCCGGCGCCGGTCCGAACAGCACCTGGAGCCGCAGGCCGTCGCGCACCCGGTCCGGCCCGGTGGCCAGTGCCGCCGGGTCCGGGTCGACCACGACCACCTCGTGCCCGGCCGCGGCGAAGCACTGCGCCACGCCGGTGCCCATCACCCCGGCGCCGACCACACCGACCTTCACCGCCGCCTCCCGTCGACCAGCCGCACGTGCGCGGGAACGGGCAGTGGCTCGGGCGAGGTCCGCGCCAGCAGCATCCGGTCGCCGTCCCGCTGCACCACCTCGAACCCGGCGAACCGCAGCGTCACCAGCATCACCTGGTTGACCGGCGTGCGCAGGAAGCGCGCCACCGGCCGCCGTCGCCGCTCCACGGCGTCGCGCACGATGTCGCCCAGCAGCGCCGAGCCCACACCGCGCGACATCACCCGGCACGACATGAGCAGCAGTTCCAGCACCGCGTCGCCGCCGAGGTGCGCCACGACCGCGAGCCCGATCGTGCCGTAGTCGCCGAACCGGTCCCGCAGCCGTGCCACGAGCACGTCGTGCTCCGGCGACGCGCACAACGCCCGCAGTTCGTCGAGGTCGTAGGTGATCCCCGTGGTGTTGAGCTGGTGGGTGCGCACGGTCAGTTCCCGCGCGCGGTCCAGGTCGGCCTCGGTGGCGGGCACGACGGTCAGCTCCAGGTCGAGCGAGGCCAGGAACCGCGCCGCCGACCCGTCGAACCGCTGCTCGGCCTCCGCGCGCTCCCGCTCGGTCAGGTAGGACTCGCGCCGCCGACGCGACTCCGCCGTCACCGGCCCGGTCCGGAACTCCGGCAGCGACGCCAGTGACCCCACCTGCTCGGCCGGGTAGCAGCGCACCTGCGGCAGTGCCGCGGCGACCTCCGCCCGTTCCACCACGTCGTTGTCGGTGAACGCGATGGTGTCCAGCCCGATGCCGAGTCCTCGCGCGATCCGCCGCACCGCCTCGGACTTCGGACCCCAGCCGACCTCCAGGGCGCAGAACATCCGGTCCAGGCCGTGCTCGGCCAGGTGGGCCAACGCCACCTCGTGGTCGCCGCGACTGGCCACCGCGTGCAGGATTCCCCGCTCGTCCAACGCCTTGAGCGCCGCCACCGCCTCCGGTCGCGGCACGGGGCGGTCGCCTTCGAGCACCACGCCGTCCCACAACGTGTCGTCCAAGTCCCAGACCAGGCACTTCACCGCCGTCACGACCCACCCCGCAACGCGTAGCCGCCCAGGTGCTGCTCGGCCACCTCGTCGGCGCCTTCGATGATCCGCATGACCGCGGCGTCCCGGTGGAACCGGCCCACCGCGCTGTCCGGCGCGATCCCCGCCGCGCCGTGCAGCCGCACGGCGTGCTCGGCGACCACCGAAGCGGCCCGCGCCGCGCCGTACTTGGCCAGCACGGTTTCCGCCAACGCCTCCGGGTCGCCGCACTCGCGCAGGGCCGTGGCGTGCGCGCAGAGCTGCCGGGCGGCCCGCGTCTCCACCAGGCACCGGCCGAGCACCGCGCGCACGGACTGGTGCGCCGACAGCGCCGTGCCGCCCTGCGTCCGGGCCGCGACGTGGGCGACCGCGAGGTCCAGGCACGCCCGGGCGAGGCCCGCGCACCCCCAGGCCACGGTGAAGCGCCCGTGGTCCAGTGCCGTGCCGACCACGTGCGACAGGCCGAAGCCGGGCGGCGCCAGCACCTCGGCCACCGGCACGTCGTCGAAGCGCACGTGCGCGATCCGCGCCGCGCGCATCCCCAGCTGCCCGGTGACCGGTTCCACCGAGACCCCGGGCTGCCGGGCGTCCACCAGCACGGTCACCGGCCGCCCGTGCTGCGTGGCCAGCACCAGGAACACGTCGGCCACCGCCCCGAACGTCACCCACAGCTTGCGCCCGCGCACCCGGCCGGCGTCGAGCGCGGTGCTCACCGAGGCCAGGTCGCTGCCCGCGCCCGCCTCGGTCGCCGCGAACCCGGCCAGCACCTCGCCAGAGGTCAACGCGGGCAACCAGCGGTCGCGCTGGCCGGCGTCACCCCAGCGCAGCACCGCGGCGGCCACCATGCCCTGCACGGTGACCAGGCCGCGCAGCGCGCCGCAGACGCCACCGAAGTCCGCGCACAGCCGCCCCACCTCGGTCGGTGACCAATCCCGGCCCCCGTAGCGGGCGGGCACGTCGGCGGCCAGGAACCCGGCCCCCGCCACCGCCCGCACGACCTCGGCAGGCACGCCGCCCGCCCGGTCCCACTCGGCCGCGTCCGCGCGCACCGACTCCGCGAAGGTGACGTGGTCCACCGCTCACCGGGCCGCGGCGAGTTTGCCGCGGACGAACGCGGCTATTCGGTTCATGGTCCGGAAGTTGTCCAGGTCGAGATCCTCGACGTCCACCCGGATGGTGAAGCTCTTTTCCACGTAGGTCACCAGTTCGAGGGCGAGCAGCGAGTTCACCAGGCCGAGCGCGAAATAGTCCTGGTCCGGTTCCAACGGGCTTTCCGGCAGTGCCGAGGCGAAGAACGCGCGTATGCGCTCGACGATCGGGCCGAGGTCGTCGTCCACGCCGAAGTCGCTGGCCACATGACCTCCTCCGGTGAAGTCCACGGCAACGTAACACGGTCGGGCAACTGTGGCGACCAGTGGTTCAACATTCAACGTCCGGCCGCGACCGGAGCGCCGGTTCGGTCCTCCGAATGACATGCCACCAATTGGCGGTTGCCCCCGTCGGCGGGCGCTGGAAACGTCGGCGCTCCGGTTGTTGCGTTCGAGGACGATATCCGGAGTCGACTGGCGGAATTGCGCATGGATGTCGAGCACTTGTCGGTGGGAAGCGTGCACGACCTCCTCGCGGCCCGGGTCGCCGCCGAGCCGGACCGGACCTCGGTGGTGTGCGGGGAGCGGCGGCTGACCTTCCGGGAACTGGCCGCCGGGGTGGACGCGGTGGCAGGTGGACTGCTCGCGCGCGGCGTGCGGCCGGAGGACCCGGTCGGCCTGCTCGTCGAACGCGGCGTGGACGCCGTGGTGGCGCTGCTCGCGATCCTGCGGGCGGGCGGTGCGGTCGTGCCGCTGGCCGTGGACCTGCCCGACGCGCGCCTGGCCGAGCTGGTCACCGACGCCCGCCCGGCGCTCGTGCTCACCCGGCGGCGGTTCGCGCACCGGCTGCCCGACGTCCCCACCGTCTTCCTCGAAGGCGACCACCCGCCGAGCGGCGCGCCCCCGCCCCGGCTCACGCCCGACCACCTCGCCTACGTCCTGCACACCTCCGGCTCCACCGGCCGCCCGAACGGCGTGCTGGCCACCCACCGCGGCCTGCTCGCCCTGCACGCCCACCACAGCCGCGGCCTGTTCGCCTCGGCGTCGCCGCTCAAGGTCGCCCACACCGCCGGGCTCGGCTTCGACGCGATGTGGCTGCCGCTGATGTGGATGCTGGCCGGGCACGAGCTGCACGTGATCGACGACGACACGCTCGCCGACCCGAGGGCGCTGGTCGACCACGTGGCGGCCGCCGGCATCGACGTGCTGGACGAGACGCCGTCACGGCTGCGCGAGCTCCTGCGCGCCGGGCTGCTCGAAGGCGGGCACCGACCGCGGGTCGTGGTCACGGGCGGGGAGCCGGTCGACCCGGACCTGTGCGCGAGCCTGGTCGCGGCCGGTGTCGCCGCGCACAACGCCTACGGCACCACCGAGGTCGCGGTGGAGAGCCTCCTGTGCCCGGTGACCGAGGTCGACCAGGCGGTGCTGGGACACCCGATCGCGGGCGCCCGCGCGCACGTGCTGGACGCCGACCTGCGACTGGCCGACGAGGGCGAGCTGTACCTGGCCGGTCCCGGCGTGGCCCGCGGCTACCTCGGCCGGCCGGGCCTGACCGCCGCGTCGTTCGTCGCCGACCCGCACGGCCCGCCCGGCGGCCGGATGTACCGCACCGGCGACCTCGTGCGCCGCCGCCCGGACGGCCTGCTGGCCCACCTGGGCCGCGCCGGCGGGCACGTGAAGGTGCGCGGCGCCCGGGTCGACCCGGGCGAGGTCGAGGCGACGCTGCTGCGGCACCCCGACGTGTCCGCCGCGGCCGTGGTCCTGCGGGACGACCGGCTCGTCGCCTACGTCGTGACCGACGGGACCCCGGACGCGCTGCGGTCCCACCTCGCCGACCTCCTGCCCGCCCAGGCGGTGCCGTCGCTGGTGGTGCCGCTGGCCGCGCTCCCGCTGACCGCCAACGGCAAGCTCGACCGGCGCACCCTGCCGCGGCCGCGGCCCACCGGCCCCGTGACGCCACCGCGGACCCCCGCCGAGGAACGGGTCGCCGCCGTGTGGCGCGACGTGCTCGGCGTCGAGCGGGTCGGCGCGGACGACGACTTCGTGGCGCTGGGCGGTGACTCGATCCTGGCCATGCGGGTCGTCGCCGCGCTGGACCGGGACCTGCCCGCGCGGCAGGTGTTCGCGCTGCGCACGGTCGAGGCGCTGGCCGCGGCGCTGTCGTCCGACGAGCGCCCCCGACCCGGCGCGGACACCACGCCGCCGGGGACCGCGGCACCCCTGTCCTACGCCCAGGAACGCCTGTGGTTCCTCGACGAGTTCGCGCCCGGCGGCACCGAGTACACGACCACGGCCGGGTTCCGGCTGCGCGGCGAGCCGGACCCGGGCGCGTTGGGCGTGGCCCTGACCCGGCTCGTCGCCCGGCACGAGCAGTTGCGCACCACCTTCCACACCGTCGACGGCCGCGGCACGCAGGTGGTGGCACCGCCCCACGAGGTGCGGGTGGAGTCGGGGACGCAGGCCGGGTTGGCCGACTTCACGGCCCGGCCGTTCGACCTGCGCACCGGGCCGCTGCTGCGCGCGGCGCTGCTGGCGGCGGACGAGGACGGCGAGCACCTGCTCGTGCTGTGCCTGCACCACATCGTGACCGACGGCTGGTCGATGGGCGTGCTCGCGCAGGAGCTGGGCCTGTGCTACTCCGCCGCCGTGCGCGGGCGGGAGGCCGACCTCGCGCCGCTGCCCCTGCGCTACACCGACTTCGCGCGCCGCCAACGCGCCCGCCTCACCGGTGCGGCGCTGGACGCGCACCTCGTGCACTGGGAACGGCGGCTGGCCGGCATGGCGGTGCTGGACCTGCCCGTGGACCGGCCGCGTCCCGCGGTGCGCACCGCGGCCGGCTCGACCCACCGCCGCACCGTGCCGCCCGAGGTCGCCGAGGGCCTGGTGGAGCTGGGCCGCGGCCACGGCGCGACGCTGTTCACCACGCTCATGGCGGCCACGCAGGCGTTCCTGGCGCGGGTGAGCGGTCAACGCGACATCGCCGTCGGCACGGTGACCTCCGGCCGCGACCACCCCGACCTGGCCGGCCTGGTCGGGTTCTTCGTCAACACCGTGGTGATCCGGTCGCAGGTCGACCCCCGACTGCCCTTCGTGGACTTCCTGCGCCGCGTCGAGGACACCGTCCGCGACGCGCTCGACCACGACGAGGTCCCGTTCCACCGCCTGGTCGAACTGCTGCAACCCGAACGCGACGCCGGCCGCTCGCCGCTGGTGAACGTGGTGGTGGCGCTGCAGAACGCGCCGGCCGCGCCACCCGAACTGGCCGGCCTGGAGGTGGTGGAGTTCGACCCGCCGCGCCAAGCCGCCGCGTTCGACCTGACCCTGGAGTTCACCCGCGACGACAGCGGCCTGCACCTGGTCGTCGAGCACAGCACCGACCTGTTCGACGACACCACCGTCACCCGGCTGGTGGACCGCTTCCTGGTGCTGCTCGGCGACATCACCGCCGACCCGCACCGGCCGCTGTCCCGGCTGCGCCTGCTCACGCCCGGCGAGCGGCGCCGGGTCCTGCACGACTGGACCTCGGGGGCGTCGAGACCGGACCGCACGATCACCGGCCGGTTCGCCGACCACGTCGCCGAACGCCCGGACGCGGTCGCGGTGACCTGCGACGGGGCGTCGCTGACCTACCGGGGGTTGGACGCGGCGGCCAACCGGCTCGCCCACGGGCTGCTGGCCCGGGGCGTGCGGCCGGAAGACCGCGTCGGCCTGTGCGCGCCGCGCGGCCTGCCCGCCGTCGTCGCGCTGCTGGGCATCCTCAAGGCCGGCGCCGCGTTCGTGCCGCTGGACCCCGGCTACCCGGCCGGCCGGCTCGCCGACATGATCACCGACTCCGGCGCGCGCCTGGTGCTCGCACCCGCCGGCGCACGGGAACGGCTGCCCGCCGGGATCGACGTCGCGGACCCGACGCCGGACGACCGGCTGCCCGACCACGCACCGCCGGTCGTGGTCCGGCCGCGCAACGCCGCGTACGTGATGTTCACCTCCGGCTCCACCGGACGTCCGAAGGGCGTGCTGGTCGAGCACCGGTCGGTGGCCCGGCTCGCCGAGGGCGACCCGTTCCCCATCGGCCCGCACGACGTGGTGGCGCAGTGCTCCACGCTGTCGTTCGACGCCTCGACGTTCGAGATCTGGGCGGCGCTGCTGTCCGGAGCCCGGCTGGCGGTGTCCTCGGGGACGCTGCTGTCGCCCGACGACCTGCGCGCGTTCACCGCCGCGCACGGCGTGACCGTCCAGTGGCTGACCGCGGGACTGTTCCACGAGGTCGCCGCGGCCGACCCGACCGCGTTCGCCGGGCTGCGCCACCTGGGCAGCGGCGGTGACGTGATCTCGCCGGGCCACTGCGCCGCGGTGCTGCGGCACGTGCCGGACCTGCGGGTCGTGGACGGTTACGGCCCCACCGAAGGCACCACCTTCGCCTCGGCGCACGTCGTGCGGCCGGTCGACCTCGGCGCCGCGTCCGTGCCGATCGGGCGGCCGGTCACCGGCACGCGGTGCTACGTGCTGGACGAGGACCTGGACCCGGTGCCGGTCGGCGTGCCCGGTGAGCTGCACATCGGCGGCACCGGGCTGGCCCGCGGCTACCTCGGCCACCCCGGGCTGACCGCGTCCCGGTTCGTCGCGGACCCGTTCGGGCACGGTGACCGGCTCTACCGCACGGGCGACCTGGTGCGCTGGACCGCCGACGGGCTGCTGGAGTTCCTCGGCCGCACGGACGACCAGGTCAAGATCCGCGGGTTCCGGGTGGAGCCGGGCGAGGTGGAGGCGGCGCTGCGGCGCCACCCCGAGGTGACCGAGGTGGTCGTCGTGCCGCACGAGCACGTGCCCGGCCACAGGCAACTCGTCGCCTACGTGGTCGCGGGCGCCGGGGCCGACGAACTGCGCCGCTTCCTGGCCGACCGGGTGCCCGCCCACCTGGTGCCCGCCGTGGTCGTGCCGCTGCCCGCGCTGCCGCTCATGGTCAACGGCAAGGTCGACCGCAGGGCCCTGCCGCCGCCCCGCGCCCGGTCCGACCGCGCCCTCGTGCCGCCGAGCGGGCCGCACGAGGAGGTGCTGGCCCGCGTCTGGGCGGAGGTGCTGGGCGTGGAACGGGTCGGCGCGGACGACAACTTCTTCGCCCTCGGCGGCGACTCCATCCTCAGCATCCAGGTGGTGTCGCGAGCCCGTGAACTGGGGGTGTCGGTGACGCCCCGGGACGTGTTCCTGCACCAGACGCTCAGCGGCGTCGCGGCGCACGCCACCACCGCCCGGCCCCCGTCCGCCGAACGCGAGCCCGCGACCGGCCCGGTGCCGTTGACCCCGGTCCAGCACTGGTTCCTGGCCACCTCGGCCGACCCGGCGCACTTCGCGCAGTGGCTGGAGGTGGAGCTGGACCCCGACGTGGACGTGGCCGCGCTGCGGGCCGCGGTCGAGGCGCTCCCCGTCCGGCACGACCTGCTGCGCGCCCGGTTCGAACGGGTCGACGGGCAGTGGCGGCAGCACGTGCCGGAGGAGTCGGGCGAGGTCCTCACCACCGGGCCGCTCGTGCCGGACGAGTGGCGTGCCCCGCTGGCCACGGGCCCGCTGTTCCGGGCCGTCCTGTCGACCGACGCCTCGCGGTTGGTGCTGCTCGCGCACCACCTCGTCGTGGACGGCGTGTCGTGGCGGATCCTGCTGGAGGACCTGGCCACCGGCTACGACCAGGCCGCCGCCGGCCGGCCCGTCGACCTCGGACCGCGGACCACGTCGTTCCGGGAGTGGGCGCGGCGGTTGCACGCCGGGGCCGGGCGGTTCGCCGAGCACCTGGAGTACTGGGAACGCGCCGTCACCGCCGCGGCGGGGCGGGATGTGGCCGGGCCGGCGGATCGACCGGAACCCGCGGACCGCGCTGTGGCGGCGGAGCCGGACGAGGCCGAGTCGCCCGGGCACGCCGTCACCGTGGGGCTGTCCGCCGAGGAGACGGCCGCGTTGCTGCGCGGCGCGTCCACCGCCTACCGCGCCGGCGCGGAGGACGTGCTGGTCGCCGCGGTCGGCCGGGCGCTGGGCCGGTGGAGCGGGCAGGCGCGCGTGCCGCTGGAGCTGGAGGGCCACGGGCGGGAGGAGGTGTTCGCCGGGGTCGACCTGTCCCGCACGGTCGGCTGGTTCACCACGCTGTTCCCGTTCACCGCCGAGCTGCCCGACGCCGACTGGGGCACGGCGGTCAAGACCGTGAAGGAGCAACTGCGCACCGCGCACCGGCACGCGCTCAGCCACGGTGTGCTGCGGTGGCTGACGACCAGCCACCCGGCCGGGCACCGGCCGTTGGCGCGGGTGAACTACCTCGGGCGCTACGACGCCGTGTTCGCCCGCGTGCCGGGCGGCATCCGGTTGGCCGAGCCGCCGACGACCGCGCCGCGCCTGGACGTCACGGCCGCTGTCACGGCCGGTGGCGAGCTGGAGGTCGAGTGGGTGTACGCGCCGGGGGCCCACCCGACGCCGGTGGTCGAGCGGATCGCCGAGGACGTGCTGGCCGCGTTGCGGGAGATCACCGCGCACTGCGCCGGACCGGGCGCGGGCGGCGTCACGCCGTCGGACTTCCCGTTGGCCCGGCTGGCGCAGGACGAGCTGGACGTGATCGCGGGTGACGGCCGGTCGGTCGAGGACGTCTACCCGCTCACGCCCGCGCAGGGCGGGATGCTGTTCCACAGCCTCTCCCGGCCCGACGCCTACGTGGAGCAACTGCACCTGACCCTCACCGACGCCGACCCGGACGGCCTGGCCCGGGCGTGGCGGCGGGTGGTCGACGCGAACCCCGCCCTGCGCACGTCCGTGGTGTGGACGGGGGTGCGCGAGCCGGTGCAGGTGGTGCGGCGGTCGGTCGACCTGCCGATCACCCACCACGACTGGCGCGGCGCGGCGGACGACGAGCGGTGGCGGCGGTTGCTGGCCGAGGACCGGGCGGCCGGGTTCGACCTGTCGGCGGACGCGTTGACCCGCCTGGCGTTCGTCCGCACCGGCGACCGCGAGATCCGTCTGCTGTGGACGTTCCACCACCTGCTGCTGGACGGCTGGAGCGCGTTCCAGGTGCTGTCGGAGGTGCTGGGCGGGCCGCGGTCGCGACGGCCGTTCCGCGACCACGTGGCGCGGGTGCTGCGCCAGGACCCGGGTGAGGAGCGCTGGCGGGCGCTGTTCGACGGGTTCCGCGGGCCGCCCGCGCTGCCCTGCGACCGGCCGCCGGACCGCGCGCACCTGTCGTGCTCCTCGGCCGTCCACGTGACCGGGCTGCCCGCCGGCGTGCGGGGGTTCGCCCGGCGCAACCGGCTCACGCTCGGCACGGTGGTGCAGGGCGCGTGGGCGCTGCTGCTGGCCCGGCACGGCGGCACGCGTGACGTGTGCTTCGGCCTGGTGGTGTCCGGGCGGACCCCGGACCTGCCCGGCGCGGACACCGTGGTCGGCATGCTGGTCAACACCGTGCCGGTGCGGGTGCGGGTGGAGACCGACGACGTGCCGGGCTGGCTGGCCCGGCTGCAGGCCGAGGGCCGGCCGGCCGACCACGCCGCGCTGACCGACATCCGGCGGTGGGCCGGGCTGCCAGCCGGGACACCGCTGTTCGACACCGTGGTGGTGGTCGAGAACTACCCGCTGGACCACGACGTCGCGGCGGTCGACGTCCAGGCGGTGGAGAACACGAACTACCCGCTGCACCTCGTCGTCCACGACACCGAGCCGCTGACGGCCCGGCTCGGCTACGACCCGGACCTGTTCGACGCGGCCACGGCCGCCACCCTGCTCGACGAGTTCGCGGCCCTGCTGGCGGACCTGGGCAACGCGGCTCCCGCTGTTCCGCCGGACCGCGCCGGCCGGCCGGTCGACCGCGACGACCCGCCCGCCACCGGGCCGGCGCGGTACGTGCCGCCGGCCACGCCCGGGGAGCGGGCGGTCGCCCGAGCCTGGGCCGACGTGCTCGGCGTGGACCGCGTCGGCCGCGGTGACGACTTCTTCGCCCTCGGCGGCGACTCGCTGCTCGCCGTCCGGGTCGCCGCCCGGCTCCGACCGGTCTTCGGGCGGACGGTGGTGCCCCGGACGCTGTTCGACCACCCCACGGTCGGCGCGTTGGCCGCGGTGCTCGGCAGCACCGCGGCCGAGGACGCCCACGCCCGGGACTACCAGCTGTGACGACGGAGGCAGCCGTGCGGGACGAGGACATCGCCATCATCGGGGTCGCCGCGCTGGTGCCCGGCCTCGACGGCCCCACCGGTCCGGACGACCTGCACCGGCTGCTGGCCGAGGGCACCGACCTGATCGGGCAACCGTCGCCGACCCGCGTGCGGCACACCGGCGGCACCACCGGCACCCGGTACCTGCCGATGGCCTACCTGGACCGGATCGACCTGTTCGACCACCGGTTCTTCGGGATCTCCCGCCGCGAGGCCGAGATGATGGACCCCCACCAGCGGCTGCTGCTCCAACTCGCGCACGAGGCGATCGAGAACGCCTGCCTGGCACCGGGTTCGCTGCGCGGGTCGCGCACCGCCGTCGTGCTCGGGCACTCGCAGTCCGACTACGAAACCCTCTACCAGGGCGAGGACCCGCACCAGACGCTCGGCGCGCTGTCGGCGTCCTCCGCCGCCCGCGTCTCCTACCACCTGGCCCTCACCGGACCGGCGTACGTCGTGGACACGGCGTGCAGCAGCAGCCTGACCGCGCTGGCCGGCGCGGTGGACGCGTTGCGCCACGGCACCGCCGACCTGGCGTTGGCGGGCGGTGTCAGCGTGCGGCCCGTGCTGCTCACCGAGCAGACCCACAGCCCGGTCCGGGGCGTGGAGTCCACCGACGGCCGGTGCCGTCCGTTCGACGAGCGGTCCACCGGCGCCCTGGCGGGCGAGGGCGGCGCGGTCGTGCTGCTGCGCCGGCTGCGGGACGCGGTGGCGGCGGGCGACCCGGTCCGGGCCGTGGTGAAGGGCATCGCGGTCAACCACAACGGCCACCGCATGGTCGGGCTCAGCGCGCCCAGCCGCATCGCGCAGACCGAGGTGCTGCACCAGGCCTGGCGCGACGCCGACGTCGACCCGGCCACGATCGCCTACGTGGAGTGCCACGGCTCGGCCACGCCCCTGGGCGACGTGATCGAGGTGGACGCCCTGCGCGAGGCGTTCACCGCGGCCGGTGTGCCCGCGCCGGGCGCCGCGATCGGCTCGGTCAAGGGCAACGTCGGCCACCTCGACGGCGCCGCGGGCATGGCCGGGCTGCTCAAGGCGCTGCTGTCGGTGGGGCGCGGCGAGCTGTACCCGACCGCCAACTTCACCTCGCCCAACCCGATGCTCGACCTGTCCGGGCCGGTGCACGTCAACCCCGGGCACCGGCCGTGGCCCGAACGCGACGGCGTGCCGCGGCGGGCCGGCGTGACCGCGCTGGGCATGACCGGCACGAACGTGCACGCGGTGCTGGAGCAGCCGCCCGCGCGGGTGGCGCCGGAGCCGCAGTCCGGCGTGGAGCCGGGGTCCGGCGTGGAGCTGGTGACCGTGTCGGCGAAGTCCGCGGCGGCGTTCCGGGCCTACTGCGACCGGCTCGCCGACTTCGTCGAACGCACCGGGCACGGCCTGCGGACCGTGGCGCACGCGATGAACCGGGGCCGCGACGACCACGCGTTCCGCGGCGCGTTCGCGGTGGAGAGCGGGGAGGAGCTGGTCAAGGCGCTGCGATCGGCCGTGCCGCCGGACGCCGCGGTGCCCGACGACCGGCCGGTCGTGGTGTTGTTGCCGGGCGACGCCGCGCCCGACGACGCCACGTGGGCGGAGCTGGCCTCGTCGTTCCCCGCGCTGGCCGCCGTGACGCTGCCCGAGGCGTCCGCGGCCCGGCTGGTCGTGGCGCAGACCGCGTTGCTCGACCTGGCACGGGGACTCGGCGTGCGGGACGCGCACCTGGTCGGCTCGGGCGCCGGCAACCTCGCGGTGCGGGTGGCCCGCGGTGAGCTGTCCCTGCCGGACGCCGTCACCGCCGCCGCGGAGCTGGGGCTGACCTCCGAGCTGGACCGCACCCGCCTCGGACGGGTGGTCGAGCGGTTCGCCGCCGACCAGGCGGTGCTGGTGGACCTGGGCGGCAACGGCGTGCTCGTCCGCGAGATCCGCCGCCTCCGACCGGACCTGCCGTGCGTGGAGCTGTTCTCCGTGCCGGGGCGGCGGGGCGTGCTGCGCCAGCTCGGCGCCCTGTACCGGCTCGGCGCGCGGATCGACTGGGACGCGCACTACGCCGACACCGCCATCCCCCGCGTCGAGGCGCCGACCTACCCGTTCGAGCCGGTGCGCTGCTGGTGCCGCCCCCTCGGCCCGGTCCAGGTCACCCGCCCGGCGCCGGAGGTCGCCCGACCGAGGACCGGCGCCGCTCCCGAGGACCGGGTGGCCGAGGTGTGGCAGGAGGTGCTGGGCGCGGAGGGGCTCACCCCGGACTCGGACTACTTCGCCCTCGGCGGCACGTCCATCGCCGGGATCAGCGTGCTGCGCGCGTTGGAGCGGGACTTCTCCGTGCGCCTCACCTTCGCCGACCTCTACGCCCACCCGACCGTGCGCGGGCTCGCCGGCCGCGTGGCCGAACTGCGCGACGAGGGCGGGACGAGCGGGCCCGCGCCGATGGTGCTGGTGCCGCGCGGCGGTGCGCTGCCGGTGTCGTTCGGCCAGGAGCAGCTGTGGTACCTCGACCACCTCGACCCCGGCACCCCCCTCTACAACATCCCGCACGACCTGCGGCTGACCGGCCCGCTCGACCGGACCGCGCTCGTCGCCGCCGTGCGCGGCATCCTCGCCAGGCACGAAGTGCTGCGCACCCGCATCGCGGCCGACGACGACGGCGTTCCGCGGGCGTACGTGCGCGAGGAAGAACCCGAGGTCACCGTGATCGACCTCAGCGGGCTGCCGGAAGCCGAACGCCACCGCCGGGCGCGGCGGGTGGTGGACGAGGAGGCCCAGCGGCCGTTCGACCTCGCCGCGGGACCGCTGGTGCGGACCACGCTGGTGCGCCTGGCCGAAGAGGACCACGTGCTGATGTGGAGCTACCACCACATCGTCTTCGACGGCTGGTCGCCCACGGTGTTCTTCCGCGACTTCACCGAGCTGTACCTGGCCGCGTCGGCCGGCCGCGAGCCCGACCTGCCCGTGCCGGCCGCGCAGTACGCCGACTTCGCCGAACGGCAACGCCGCCGGTTCGCCGACGGCGCGCTGGAGGCCGACCTCCGGTTCTGGCGGACGCAACTGGCCGGGCTGCGGTCGCCGGAACTGCCGCTGGACCGGCCGCGGCCCGCCACGCGCTCGTTCGCGGGCGCGATGGTGGAGTTCGAGGTGGGTGCGCGGGAGGCCGAAGCGGTCCGGGCGCTGAGCAGGCGCCTGGGCGTCACCACGTTCGTCACCATGCTCGCCGCGGTCGACGCCCTGCTGCACCGCTGGGGGCGGCTCACCGACGTGGTGGTGGGCGTGGCCACGTCCGGCCGGGTCGACCCGGCCTCCCACGACCTGATCGGCTACTTCAACAACGTGCTGCCGTTCCGCACTCCCGTGCGCGGTGAAGCGCGGTTCCGCGACCTCGTCCAGCGTTGCGCGCGCACCGTGGCCGGCGTGCTCGACCACGAGGAGGTGCCGCTGGAGAAGATCGTCGCCGACGTGCTGGGCCGACGCGACCCGGCGCGGCACCCGCTGTTCGACGTCGTCTACACCTACCAGAACGTGCCGCAGGCGACCGCCGAACTGGCCGGCCTGCCGTGCTCGCGCTACCTGGACGGCGCCATCGCCGGCATCGCGCCCGGCACCGCGAAGTTCGACCTGACCTTCGGCGTCGTGGACCAGGGCACGGGCGCCATGAGCGGCTACGTCGAGTTCGCCACCGCGCTGTACGACCGGGGGACCGCCGACCGGCTGGCGTCGTGGCTGGCCGCGATCGTCGCGCGGGTGGCGGCGGACCCGGACGTGCGGCTGGACGACCTGACCGGCGATGAGGAGGTACGCGTGACGAGCACTGCTCCGACCAAGGCCGTGGAGGTGCTGGGCGCGATCTGCGCCGACCTGCTCGGCGTGGACGCCGTGTCCGCGGACGACAACTTCTTCGCCCTGGGCGGCGACTCCGTCCTCGGCGTGCGGGTGGCGGCGCGGGCGGCCAAGGCGGGCGTGCACATCACGCCGCAGCAGTTGTTGCAGCACCAGACCTTGGGCGGCTTGGCGGCGGCGGCCGTGGTCGACGGCGCTCCCGCCGCGGCGCCCGCCGTCGTCGCCGACCGAGCCGGCGCCCCGGTGATCGCGCCCGGGGCCGAGCCGGTGGACGAGCGGCCTATCCCGCTGACGCCGATCATGCGCAGCTTCCTGGAGCACCTGCCCGAACGGCGCGGTGACCTGGTCGAGGTGCACGTGCTGGAGCTGACGTCCGCCGACATCACCGCCGACCACGTCCGCACCGCCCTGCGCCACCTCGTCGCGCGGCACGAACCGCTGCGCTACCGCTTCCGGCGCAACGCCGTCGGCACGCGGGCGGAGTGCCGGCCGGACGCGGAGGTGCCGTTCGACGTCGTGTTCCTCCCACCGGGCGACGAGCGCGAGGTGGTGGAGGCCGACTGCCGGGCGTTGAAGGACGACCTCGACCTGGACCGCGGACCGGTCGCCCGCGCCCGCTACTACGAGCGCGGCCACCGGCGCGGCGGGCTGCTGGTGCTCCTGGTGCACCACTTCGTGTTCGACAACATGTCCACCGTCGTGCTGATGGACGACCTCGACGCGCTGCTCGCCGACGCGGCGGCGGGCCGTGCCGCGACGCCCCGCCCGGCGGCGGCCGGGTGGCGGGAGTGGGCGTGGCGGCTGCACGACATGGCGTCCTCCGACGAGGTCGCGGGGGAAATGGGCTACTGGACCGCGGTCCTGCGCGAGGGCGCGTCGTTCGGCACCCTGACCGGACCGGGCGGGACCGGCCTGGTGCACCGCTCGCTGCCGCCGGTGTCGACCCCGGACGCGTCGGCGCGGGAGGTCGCGTTGTGCGCGGTCGCCACCGGCCTGGCCCGCTGGCGCGGTGAGGAGGGCGCTCACCTGGTGGTGGAGGGCGAGGCGACGCCCAACGTCTACCGGCACGCCGGGCGGGGACCGTCGATCGGGTGGTTCACCAGCCTGCACCCCGTGGCACTGCCCGTGACCGCAGGCGCGCGGGACACGTTGGCCACGGCGGTCGACCGCGCCCGGTCCGTGCCGAACGACGGCGTGGGCTACGGCGTGCTGCGGCACCTGTCGCCCCACGGGCCGGAGGTCGGCCGGCTGCGCGCCCTGCCCGAGCCGCGGGTGCTGCTGGTGCACGTGCCGGGGGACCTGGCGGCGTTCGACTCGGGCATCGGCCTGCTGCGGACGCGGTGGGACCTGTCGGTGAACCTCAAGCGGGGCATGACCTCGTGGTTCCCGTTGATCATCGCGGTGTCGGGGCGCGACGGCGAGCAGCGCCTGGAGGTCAACAGCCTGGTCGACTTCGGGCAGTCCGAAGTGGAGGAACTGGCCGAAGCGATCACCTCCGCCTACGGCGAGCTGGCGTGATCGCGCTCGCGGGCTCGGGCTGGTGCCTGGGCGACCCCGTGCCGATCGGGGAGTTGCCCGAGTGGGCGGACCTGGCCGACGCCGAACGGGCGGTGTGGCCGGCGCTGGGCATCGGGAGCGTCGCGGTGGCCGAGTCGGCCGGTGCCACCGACCTGGCCGTCGTGGCCGCCCGACGCGCGTTGGCGGCGGCGTCGGTCTCCGAGGCCGAGGTCGACGTGGTGATCACCGTGGAGGCACGCGCGCCCGAAACGCTGATCAGCTCCGACGCCACCCGGCTGCAAGCCGCCCTCGGCGCGCGCCGGGCGATGGCGTTCTCCGTCGGCGGGCTCGGCTGCACGTCGCTCACCCCGGCCCTGCTCACCGCCGCGGGCCTGCTGCGCGACCCCGACGTGCGGACCGTGCTCGTGGCGCACGGCAGCAAACCCGCCACCTCGCGCCGCTACCGCCACCCCGTGACGATCAACGGCGACAGCGGCGGGGCGCTGGTGCTGATCAGGTCCGGCGACACCCGCATCCGCGACGTGCTGCTGGAGACCAACGGCGACTACGCCGACCTCTTCCGCGTGCCGTACCGCGACCGCCCGTTCCGCGAGTGGCGGGAGGAGTGCGCCGACCCGACCACCTACTCGTTCCGCCTCGCGGTGGAGACCCGCAACCGCCTGCGCGACCTCACCGCCCGCCTCCTGGACCGCAACGCCCTGAGCCCCGCCGACGTGACGTGCTACGTGGCGCAGAACCTGTCCGCGCCCTCGCACCGCAACTACGTCGACGTCCTCGGCCACCCGCTGGCGCCGTCGTGCGGCGACAACCTCGCCCGCTACGGCCACCTGGGGCCGAACGACACGTTCCACAACCTGCACACCGCCGACGTGCCACCCGGCAGCCGGGTGGTGCTGCTGGACACCAGCCCGACGGCGGCGTGGAGCGCGGTCCTGGTGGAGGTCGGCGGCACGGACAGCGACACCCACCTGTTGTGACGACCGGTGATCGTGCCGGTCAGCGACCGGCCCCCACCGCGGACGGTCGGGAACCGCGGGACGTCAGTCCCACCGGAACGTCCACGAGTGGTCGTTCACGAGGCGGTCGGCGCAGGCGGCGGCGAGGGTGGGCGGCCGGGGTGGCGGGCGCTTCTGCCTGCCAGGTGTCGTCCGGTCAGTCCTCCCAGTCGCGCAGCAGCGGCGAGCAGGGCACGCGAGGTGACGAAGGTCGACCTGCAGGCGTTCCGGGAGCGTGCCGTAGCCGAAATCCGGCCTGGCCGGCGCGATGCGCGAGCGCCGGGTCGCGGTGCACGAAGAGTCGGTCCTGGCACTGCTGCTCGACGACGTGAACCGGTGACACTTTCTTCCGCTGAACGAAAGCAGGGATGGGCAATTTTCCACATCTGCGGGTTCGAGCAAACCTCTCGAACCCGTTCGGCTCGAACACCACGGTCCACGTGCCGAGCGACAGCGCAGCCGCCGGGTCGGGACAGCCCGCGTAGGCGTCCGCACACAACAGCTCATCGACATCACGCACGTGAACCCCCGGATGAGCGAGGCGCGACCAACCGGAAGGTGGAACGCGGGGTGTCCGGCGGACATCGTAACGGCGGCTCGCCCCGGGACGACTACCTGACACACCGCCGACGCCAAGCGAGGACATGTGAAACTCTCGGAATTACTCGGGCTGCCGAAGATCACCGCGGACGACATCAAGAAGACGGAGGAGTACGCGCAGGTCCGGAACCACGCCGGGGAGGAGGCTTCGGTCCTGGCGTGCCGGATGCAGCTGCGCGGCAGCGTGAAGAGGGCGGTGGACTCGGCTGACCTGGCCGGCCGGCAGCTCACCGCGTTCGGCGCCATGAGGAAGCTCGCGGAAAGCGCGCCGAAGCTTTCGTGGGTCCCGTCCGGACCGGGCGGCGGCAACGCCTTCGTCCGGCTGATCGACGGTGATTCCGACACGTTCCCGTTCGGCGACCCCTCGACCACGGTGAACTGCTGGGAGGTGATCCTGCTCGCGGTCATGCTGGACGGCCAGATCACCAGTACGCACAAACTGCGGGTGGCCTACGGCGAACGGCCCCACAACTTCGAGGCGGAGTTGACCACGCGGCTGATGGGCGGCGTGCTGCTCCCCTACACCGGCAGGACCGTCGGCACCCCGGTCGCGGGCGACATCGTCCTGTTCGACGGCTTGGCGCACGTGGCGATGGCGACCGGCGTCCACACCGAGGGCCCGATGATCAGCCCTCAACACCCGACCGGGGCGCAGGTCATCAGCTTCTGGCCCGCCCCGCTGCAGAAGTCGTTCGGGCCGGGTGCCCGGACGACGGTCGGCTACACGACCATCGAGGCACTCCTGGCCTGGCACGACGACAACAACAGAGCCCGGCCGACGGTGACGTTCGGCTCGCCGGACTGGTCGATCCTCAACTGAACGGCCCCGGGCCGTGGGTCCTGCCGCACAACGCGACCCACGGCCCGGAGTTCGCACGGGTGCCGGTCAGCAGAACCACCTGACGCGGCACAACGTGCCGTGGGCGCCGTGCGGCGGGCGCGGACGTGGACGGGTGCGAGCCGCCGACCGCTGGACCTGGCGATCCTGGCCGCCCACACCCGACTGCGCCCGGCCCGCCCACTGGTGGCCGACCTGCGCCGCCCCTGGGAACGCCCGCCGAACCCGTCAAGCTCGCCGGGCCGCACCTCGTGGATCACGGCGCGGTGTTTTTCCGGCTCGCGTGGGACAGGTACCTCCGCGGGGTGGAGGTGTGCCCGGAGGCCGTCTTATCGGCGCAGGAGTGCTCCTTGTTCAGGTACGCAGCACCCGGTGTGGTCCACAGGTGGTGCTTCACCTGCGCCACCTCACGACCGAGGACGTTGACCGGTGAACCGATGTGATCGTCGTGGAAGTGGCCGGCCGACAGGATGAGGTGCGGACACCAGGACGCCCCGGCACGCACGACCCCCATTCCTCCACCACCTCGTGCACGCCGTCGCGGAACATCGCGTCACCACCGTCGATCGGCAGCGCCTTGGCCGCGGTCCCGTGCAGCGGCACGTCGTTCAGCGGGCGTCCGCGACCATGCGGACGAGGGTGTCGACGAGCTCGTCGGCGGTGGTGCGCCACTTGTCCGGGCCGAGGTGGCCGCTGAGCTCCATGCCCGCGATGCCGTGGGCGCTGCTGAGCAGCAGGGCGCCGTAGTGCGGTGCGTTCCGCTCCCCCACGAGGGTGGCGACGATGGCCAGGAACTCGTCCTGGAAGCGTCCGGCCGCGCGGACGGCCGCGGCCGGGTCGCCCTCCGGTCCGCACAGGTGGAGCCGGACGCGTTCGAGTCCGTCACCGCGTTCCCCGGGACGGTCCCCGCGCTGCCTGAACAACACCTGGTAGAGGTGCGGCTGGTCCCGGCCGACGCCGATGAGGGCGCGGAGAGCGCCGCGCAGCTTCTCGGGGGCCGACAGGGCCGGGTCGGCACGCAGGGCGTGCACCCGGTCGCCGATCCGTTCCCAGCTCTCGGCCGCGACGGCGGTCAGCAGGCTGTCCTTGCCCGCGAAGTGCCGGTACGGCGCTCCCCGCGTCACGCCCGCCCGCGCGCCGACCTCGCGCAGGGTGACCGCTTCGGGGCCGCCGAGGTCGAGGAGTTCGGCGGCGGCGTCGAGCAGGGCGCGGCGGGTGGCGGCGGCGGACTCCGCACGGGTGGCCATGACGCCCATCATACAGTTGACGTTGTCATCTGAACTGGTAGCGTCGTCAAGGTGACAATGTCATCTGAAAATCAAGGGCTGGTCGTCGTGACCGGGGCCTCCACGGGCATGGGCGCGTCGACCGCCCGCGAACTGGCCCGCCGGGGGTTCCACGTCCTGGCCGGCGTGCGGCGCGACCGCGACGCGGACGCCATCCGATCGGCCGGCGTCGAGCCGATCATCCTCGACATCACCGAGCCCGAGCAGGTGGAAGCGCTCGCCGCGCGGGTCGCCGACGACCCGCGCGCACTGCACGCGCTCGTCAACAACGCCGGCATCCAGGTGAACGCCCCGGTCGAAGCCCTGCCCATGGCGCAGTGGCGGTGGGTGTTCGAGGTCAACCTGTTCGGCCACGTCGCCCTCACCCGGGCGCTCCTGCCCGCGCTGCTGCGCAGCAAGGGTCGCGTGGTCAACATCAGCTCGGTCGGCGGCAAGGTCGCCATGGCCACGTACGGCGCGTACGCCGGCGCGAAGTTCGCCCTGGAGGCGGTCAGCGACTCGCTCCGCCGGGAGGTCGCGCCGCTGGGCGTGCAGGTGGTCGTGGTCGAGCCCGGCGGCGTCCGCACGGAGATGGCCACCCGCGGGATCGCGACGGCGAACGACCTGGCCGCGCAGATGACGCCGGAGCAGCAGGAGCGCTACGGCGACCTGGTCCAGGCGACCAACGCGCTGATGGCCTCGGGCACCGCGTCGGGCCTGACCGCCGACGCCGCCGCCCGCGTCATCGCGAAGGTCGTGACGACCCGCAGACCGCGCACCCGCTACACCATCGGCCGGGACGCCGCCCTGATCACCCGCCTGACCCGGGTGCTGTCCGACCGCACGCTCGACCGCGTCCTCGCCGCCAACCTGCGCCGCCACCACCCGAAGGGAACCACCCACGCCCAGAGCGGCTGACGAACGACAGGGCGCCGCCCGCCTTCACGGCGGGTGGCCACCACTCCCCAGGCACTTCGGACCCACGGGCTCCCATGCCCTCGACCTGCGTGGACGAGGCTCCCGGCGGGTGCGCGTCGACGCCGCTGCCGCCCCTCGGTGCGGGTGTTCCCGGCGTCCCGGACCCCGACATCCCGCCCTTGTCCTCCGTCACGCGGAATTGCGGAAATCATCACCGCACAATTCCTTGATCCACGCTCCTGCGCCGGTTCCGCACCGCGGGCTCGGCCCGCATCACCACGCCCAGCGGTTCGGACCTGAGCGTCGAGTTCGACCACGACCGCTACCAGTGGACCAGCAACCGCGGCGTCAAGGGCGGCAGCGGTTTCCCCATCCTGCCGCCCGGAGAGGTGGCGACCTTCCCGACGCGCGTCAACGGCACCCTCGTCGCGGACGCCGCGTTCAACGTCAACGTCTTCACGCGCCTCGACGCCCGCCTGCGCGACCACCCGGTGACCGTCGACGTCGTGGACAGCACCGCTGTCGACTTCACCTGCGCCAGCCCGGACGTGTCCCGCCTGCTGGAGCTGTGCCGGGACCTGCCGCACGCCCGGCGCGTCGGCGAACTCGGGTTCGGCACCAATTCCGGCGTCACCTCGCTGATCCCGATGAACTCGCACATCAACGAACGGGTTCCCGGGGTGCACATCGGTTTCGGGCAGCACAACCAGGACATCAAGATCGTCGACTACTTCTGCGAGATCCACCTCGACCTGATCGCGTTCGGCGGACTCGTCACGACCGACGTCGACGACGAACCGGTCGACCTCGCCGAACCCCGCGACGACGGCTCGCCGCACCCCGACGGCGTGAACGACGAGGACATCGACGGCGACTGCTGCGCCCTCACCGTCGAGCAGTGCCTGGTGCTCCGCGAGAACTGACGACCGATCGGGAACACCGGCGCTCGCCGCCGGGGAACGGGGCACCGCGGTGGAAGAGATGCCGACCGAGCACGTGTTCGGTTTGACCATGCCCAGCCTGCCCGACGACTGGCGGGCGGTGAAGGCCGTGGTGGTCCTGGAGTGCCTGACCCCCACCGGCGCGGACCTCCGGATGATCGTGTCCGGCGCCGCCCGCTGGGAGGTGCTGGGCCTGCTGGAGGCCGCCCGCGTCGAAGCCGCCTCGATGAACGGCGGCAAGGACGGGCAGTGGCACACCCAGCGGGAGTGAGCCGGGAGCGGCACGCCGCCGTCTTCCACCGCTACCCCGCCGTCAGGGGGCAGTCCGCCCTGGGCACCGCGGTGAGCGACGCGGTCGTGCCGCTCATCGCGGCCGTGGTGCTCGGTGCCACGACCGGCCAGGTGGGCGTCCCGCCGGCCGTCACCTACGGCGTCCGACCCGTCGCCCGGCTGCTCGCGGCCGTCGCGGCGGAGCGGTCCACCCGGCGCACCACCGCGCTCCGGCTGCTGGAGCTGGGCCGCTTCGCCTCCGTCGGCCTCGTGCCGGTGACGTGGTGGACGGGCCACCTCACCGTCTGGTCGCTGATCGCGCTGACCGCCGTGACATCCGCGTTCACCGGCTGGTTCACCGCGTACGCCGTGCCCGTGGTGGTCGACCTGGTCGACCGCGGGTCCCTTGCCCGGGCCAACGGCCTGATCGGCACCGTCACCAGCTTCGCCCAGGTCGCCGGCCCCGGCTTGGCCGGGGTGGCGCTGCGCTTCCTGGCGGCGCCCGTGGTGCTGCTGCTCGACGCGGTGACCTACCTGGCGTCCGCCCTGCTGCTGCGCGGCCCGGTCCAGGCCCCCCCACGAACGCGGACCGACGAGGACCCCGGGCTCGCCGGCGTGGTGCGGGGATTCCTGGTGGTGCTGCGCAGACCCCTGGCCCCGATCGCCTGCGGCGCACTCCTGATGACCGCGTTGAACGGTGTGGTGAGCACGGTCCTGCCGATCTTCGCCACGCGCGAACTGGGTCTCGCCCCGAGCACCTACGCATGGCTGCTGGCGGCCGGCGCGGTGGGCGGCATCGCGGGCGGCGCGTCGGTCGGGGCACTCGCGAGCCGGATGCCGACCACCCGCGTCGCACTGCTCGCCCTGCTGCTCATGGCCGCGTCCACGTGGGCGTTGCCGCTGGCCGGGCCGGGTTGGACGGCCGTGGTCGGCCTCGCCTGGTACGAGGGCGTCGGCAGCTTCGCGGGCGTCCTCTTCATCGCCTCCCTGATGACCGCGATCCCCGCCGCCGTGCCGATCCACACGATCGCCCGAGCCTCGGCCGCGGCCATCCTCATCCCCGAGGTGGGCATGGCCCTGGGCGCCGCCGTCAGCGGGACCGTCGGCGACCTGGTCGACCCCCGACGCCTGCTGGTGCCGGCCGCGGTCGCCTCGCTGTCGCTGCCGGTGTGCCTGGTGATCGGCGGGCGCCGGGCCGTCGCGCGACGTGGTGGTGCCACCGAGGAGGACCGTTCGCGATCGTCCGGCGGCCGTTGACGGTGCCGTCCCGGCACAGCGTGGACGGGCCACGACCAGCACGACGAGAGAGCGGTGCCCGCCTCCGATCGGCGGACACCGCTCTCCGTGGACCCTCAGTTCACCCCGGTCTCACCCCGGGCCGAGGATGCCGGTCGGGTCGAACGCGACGAACCGCCCGTACGGGCGACGTCCCCAGTCCGCCAGCTCGGGGTGCCGGTCGGCCACCTCCGGGCGCAGGACCAGCACGTCGGGCCGGGTGGTCACCGGCGTCGGGCCGCCCAGCACGACGTCGTCCAGGTCGATCTCCAGCGAGCCGCCCCAACGGTCGGCGAGCAGGCCGACGGCCGCTTGGCCCACCTCCCCCATCCAGCCCAGGACCAGGTGGATCACCTCGTCCTGGGTCATCTCGGGCACGACGCCCGAGTGGGTGAAGGGCTCGGGCTGCCTGAACCCGACCAGGTCGAACTGCTCCACCACGACGTCCGGCGACACGCGGCGCACCGTGTAGAACAGGTCGTTGGGCGCACCCAGCCAGAAGGTGACGGACCCGGTGTCCCGGTCGGCGAGCGCCAGCTCCCGGACGAGCCGGTCCCGGTCCGCCGGGATCGGCTCGTTCCGGTCGTCGAACTCGCCGGTGATGATCAGGCCGGTGTCCGGGTTCTCCAGCGTGCCACCGGCCGCCTCCACGGACGCGATGCGTTGCGTGACACGTTCGGGTGACCAATCGGTCCGGTAGAGGTGGACGTAACCGTCTGCCATTGACGCCTCACTTGAAGATGTGCACGTTCTCGACCCCGACGTGGCGGGCCGCCAGGTCGATGATGCTCTGCGGGGTGCCCTCCTCGAAGTACACCTTGGCGACCACGCCGTCCCGGTCCGCGCACCACTTCAGGATGCTCGTCGCCTTCCCGAACTTGGCGGGGTCCTTCGCCTTGCTCGGGCCGCCGACGGCGATGTACTCGCCGTTCTGCCCGAGCACGTCGACGTCCGTCTTGCCGACGCCCGGACGGATGATCTCGTAGTCCCCCTTGCCCGCGGACCCCGCCACCCGGCCGCCGGTCAGCTCGGCGACGCGGACCTCGCGCGCGGCGCCCGCCGCGTTCGCGGCCTGGCCGTCCCTGAGGTCCTGGGCGGCCTTGCCGAGGCCGTCCATCGCCATGGCGAGGCCGTCGAGCACCGCGGCCGCGCCACCGACGATGGCCCCGCCGCCGACGAAGACGCAGGCGATGAGCCCGCCGACGGACCCGATGGCGGCACCGGGCAGGGCCCCGACACCGCCGACCGGTGCGCCGACGGCGGCACCGGCCGCCGCGCCGCCGCCGACCGTGGCCGCGCACAGCTCGAGCCCGCCGGCGATCGCCGCCACGCCCGCAGCGGCGACCCCGAGTCCGGCGCCGATCTGGAGGACGTCCGTGAGCAGGGCCATCAGCTCACCCGCGTGCTCCTGGACGAACTCCAGGGTGCCCGCGGCCATCTGGTCGATCAGGCCGAGCAGGGCCACGACCCGGTCGCGGTACCGCTCCAGCTCCTGCCGCAGGTCGTCGGGCAGGTTGTCCTGCTCCAGCGCCTCGTTGACGGCGTCGCGGAGGGTGGCGACCGAGGCGCGGGTGCCCGTCGCCGCCTGCCTGGTCTGCTCCTGGGACTGCTTGGCGAGGACCGCGTTGTCCGCGTCCACCTGGGCCTGGAGGGCCGCGGCGAACGACTTGCCCGCGGCTTCGGCGTCGAGGCGGGCGTTCTCGGCCGCGGTGCGGGCCGCGGCGGCCGACAGGGCCGCCTGGCTCGCCGACGCCGACGCCTGGGCGGCCGACCGGGACGCGGCGTCGGCGTAGCGCTGCGCGGTGGCCGCGGCCTGGCGGGCGGTGTAGGCGGACGTGGCCGCGTCGTTCGCCGACCTCTCGGCCTTGTCGGCGGACACCCGGGCCTCGTCGGCGGCCTGCCGTGCCCGGTCGGCCGAGGCGACGGCCTTCGAAGCCCAGGCGGCGGCCTCGTCGGCGGCGTTGCGGGCGGTGGCGGCGGCCTCGGAGGCGGTGGCGGCGTGCTGCCACGCGGTGGCCGCCGCCTGGGAGGCCGCGGCCAGGTAACCGGTGACAATGGCGATGTGGTGGGTGGCCTCGAAGTCGCGGGTCGACGCCTGGTACTGGCCGACCCGCAGGAAGTCCTGCACGTAGGACCACGGGCCGGACAGGGCGGCGTTCGCCGCGGCGCGCAGCTCGGGGCCGCCCGCGTTGACGAGTTCCTGGACGGCGATGCGGTCGTCGTCCTCGGCGGCCTTGTACTGGCCGGTGGTCAGGAACTCGCGGACGTCCTCGGCGGTTCCGGAGAGGGCGGTGTTGGCCGCCGCCCTGGTGACGGGGCCGCCGCTGTTGAGGATGAGCTGGACGGCGATGCGGTCGTCGTCGGCGCGGCCCGGGTAGGCGCGCGTCGCCAGGTAGGTCTTGACCTGGTCGTGGGTGCCCTCGACGGCGGTCTTGGCGGCCTGGCGCTCGGCGGGGCGCAGCGAGGCGCCGCCGACGATGCGGGCACCGGCGCGGTCGTCCCGCTCGATGGCCGCGTCCACACCTGTCCGGACGAACGCGGTCACGGTGGTGGCGTCGCCGGACAGGGCCTGGGACGCGGCGGTGACCACGTTCGGGCCGGCCGAGCGCCACAGGCGCAGGGCGGCCTGGCGGCCCGCGGTGGCCGCGGTGTCGGCCGGGGTGTCCTGGGCACGGGCACGGTCGAGCAGCGCCCTGGTCTCCTGGTCGGGCTGGTAGGTCCTGCCCGCCTGCCAGCGCTGGGCGGCGTTGCGCTCCTGCTCGTTCTCGGCGGCGAGGGCGTCCTGCGCGTCCCGGGTGGCCTGGCTCTCCCGGGCGGCGAGCTGCTGGGCGTCCGCGGCGCGCGCGACCTCGAAGGTGCGGACGGCCTGGTCGGCGGCTTTCTGCGCCTCTTCCGCGGTGACGCGGGCCGCGTCCGCGGCGTTCTGGGCGCGGGTCGCGGCGCCGTCCGCCTCGCCCGCGTGCTTGATCGCCTCGTTGGCGGCGTTGGCCGCGTTCGTGGCGTGGGTGGCGGCCTGGGTGGCGGCGCGCTCGGCCTCCTCGGCCTGGTTGGCCGCCTCGGTGGCCAGCGATGCCGCTGCCGCGGCGGCGCGGCGGGCCTCGGCGGCGTTGCGCTGGGCCCGGGTCGCGGCGTTCTGGGCCCGTCCCGCGGCCGCGCCGGCCTCGACCGCGTAGCGGTCGGCGTCCAGCGCCGCCTGGGCCGCGGCGGCGGCGTCGGTGTTGACCTGGGCGAGCGCGTTGGCGGCGGCGGCGACCTGGCGGGCCACCTCTGCGGCGTGCCTGACGGCGGTGGCCGCGTCCTGCGCGGCCTTGGCCGCCTGGGAGGCGGTCACCGCGGCGCCCGACGCCTGCTCGACCGTGCCGCGTCCCAGGGCGACGGCGGTGGCGGCGCCCTGGGCCAGGGCCGCGGCGTCGCCGGCCTTCGAGGCGGCCCACGCGGCCTGGGCGGCGGCGTTGGCGGCTTCGCGGGCCGCGACCACGGCGGCGGCGATGGCGTTGATGGCGACCTGGGCGGCGTCGGCGGCGCGC
>NZ_JBPKJK010000059.1:0-50908 GCF_051756985.1 Saccharothrix sabaoui | reverse complement strand
GCCACCGGGCGGGTCACCGGGCGGCGCGGGCCAGGGACAGCGCGAACCGGCCCGGGGCGTCGGTCCACCAGCGGTGCAGCTCGAAGCCGGCGGAGGCCAGTTCGCGCTCCACCCCCTCGCGCCGGAACTTCGCCGACACCTCGGTGCGCAGCTCCTCACCCTCGGCGAACGCCACGTCGAGGTCGAGCGCGGCCACGTGCGCCTTGACCGGGCGCACCGCCCGCAACCGCATCTCGACCCACTCCTCCCGCGCGTTCCACAGCGCGACGTGCTCGAAGTCGGCCGGGTCGAAGTCGGCGCCCAGCTCCCGGTCGAGGACGCGCAGCACGTTCCGGTTGAACTCCGCCGTCACCCCCTGCGCGTCGTCGTAGGCGCGGACCAGCACGTCCGGGTCCTTGACCAGGTCGGTGCCCAGCAGCAGCCACTCCCCCTCGTCGAGCACGTCGCGCACCGAGGCGAGGAACTTCGCGCGCTCCTCCGGGATCAGGTTGCCGATCGTGCCGCCGAGGAACGCCACCAGCCGCGGCGAGGTGCCCGGCAGCAGGTCGAGGTGCTCGGTGAAGTCGCCGACCACGCCGTGCACGTGCAGGCCCGGGTAGTCGGCCAGGATCGCCCGCGCCGCCTCGACCAGCGCCGACGGCGACACGTCGAGGGGCACGAACTCGCGCAGCGAGCCCTGGTCGCGCAGCGCGCTCAGCAGCAGCCGCGTCTTCTCCGACGACCCCGACCCCAGCTCGACGAGGGCGTGCGCGCCGGTCGTCGCCGCGACCTCCGCCGCCCGCTCGACCAGGATCTCCCGCTCCGCGCGGGTCGGGTAGTACTCGGGCAGGCGGGTGATCTCCTCGAACAGCCGGCTGCCGACCGCGTCGTAGAACCACTTGGGTGACACCCACTTGGGGTCCGCGGTCAGCCCGGCCCTCGCCTCCGCGCGCAGCGCGAGCGCCGCGTCCTCGGGCGTCAGGTGCACGTCCAGCACAGGCTCGGTCATCCTCGTCCAATCGGTTGAACGTCCACTGTAGACACATCAGCCGCGACGACGCACCCGTCGGGGACCTCGCGCCAGCGCGGGTCGTCGTCGAGCGGCTCGGAGGCGACGGTCACCGCGCCGTCACCCGCGCGCACCCACAGCGAGTGGGTCCACGTGGTGCCGACGAGCGCGGTGCCGTCGGTGAGCAGCAGGTTGAGCCGCGAGCCGGGCGCGGCGGCGGCCACCTCGGACACCACGCCGGCCAGCGCGGCGGCGGGCTCCGCGCCCGCCGCCAGCCGGGACCGCACCAGCGCCCACAGCAGCGCCGAGTCGGTCGGCGCGTCCAGCGTCAGCAGGTCGGTCGTGGGCAGGGTCCCCGCGACGCCCGCGACGGACCCCGGCCAGTCGGCGACCCGGCCGTTGTGGCTGAACAGCCACCGGCCGTCGGTGAACGGCGCGCACGCCGTGTCGACCACCGGCATCCCCACCGTCGCCGACCGGACCGCGGCCAGCACCGCGCCCGACACCGAGACCCGGCACAGCTGCGCCAGGTTCTCGTCCGACCAGATCGTGCCCGCCCGGCGGTAGCGCACCGCCGGACCGCCCGGCGCGGGGTACCAGCCCACGCCGTAGCCGTCCACGTTGACCGTGCCGCCCCCGCGCATGTCCCCCGGCGCGTACGACTGCCGCACCAGCGAGTGCGGCGGGTCGTGCACCAGGGCGGCGACGGGCACGGCGGGGCCCAGGTAACCCAGGTGGCGGCACACCGTCAGGTCAGCTCGTCCCGCTCCGCGTCCCGCGCGCAGCGGAACCCCGCGAAGACCTGCCGGCGGATCGGGTAGTCCCAGTTGCGGAACGTCGAGCGCACCGCGGACGGGTCGCTGCCGAACGAGCCGCCGCGCAGCACTTTGTAGTCGGGTCCGAAGAAGACCTGCGAGTACTCGGCGTACGGGAACACCTCGAAGCCCGCGTAGCCGCGGAAGTCCGAGCTGGTCCACTCCCACACGTCGCCGATGAGCTGGTGCACGCCCAGCGCCGACGCGCCCGCCGGGTACGCGCCGACCGGCGCGGGCGACAGGTGCCGCTGACCGAGGTTGGCGTGCTCCTCGGTCGGCTCCTCGTCACCCCACGGGTAGCGGCGCGACCGGCCGGTGACCGGGTCGAAGCGGGCGGCCTTCTCCCACTCGACCTCGGTGGGCAGCCGCTTGCCCGCCCACCGCGCGTACGCCTCGGCCTCGTGGAAGCAGACGTGCACCACGGGCTGGTCGGGGTCGACCGGCGCGGTGACGCCGAACGCGGTGCGCAGCCAGCCGTCGCCGTCGCGCCGCCAGAAGCGCGGCGCCTCCAGGGACGCCTTGCGGACGTGCGCCCACCCGGCCTCGCTCCACCAGCGCGGGTCGCGGTAGCCGCCGTCGGCGATGAACGCGGCGTACGCGCCGTTGGTGACCGGAGTGGTGTCGATGAAGAACGGGTCGGTGACGACCTGGTGCGCGGGCCGCTCGTTGTCCAGCGCCCACGCCTCGGTCGACGTGCCCATGGTGAACGGGCCGCCCGGCACCAGCACCTCGGCCGGTCCGACCGGCCCGCCGCGCGGCGGTGGCGGGGCGTCCAGCACCGGGTCACCGACGCGCAGCTGGTGCGTGGCCAGCATCGTCTCGTCGTGCTGCTGCTCGTGCTGCACGATCATGCCGAACGCGAAGCCGCCGTCCAGCAGCCTGCCGCCCTCCAGGGGGGTGCGCTCCAGCACGTCGAACACCTTGTCGCGGACCTCGCCCACGTACCGCCTGGCCTCGGCGGGGCCGAGCAGCGGCAGTTCGGGCCGGGCCGAACGGGCGTGCTTGAACGCGTCGTACAGCTCGTCGATGTCCTGGCGGACCGGTTCGCGACCGCCCACGTCGCGGACCAGCCACAGCTCTTCCTGGTTGCCGATGTGCGCGAGGTCCCACACCAGCGGGGACATCAGCTTGGAGTGCTGGCGCACGAGGTCGTGGTCGTCGACGGCGTCGGTGAGGAGCCTGCTGCGCTCGCGCGCCCTGGTGAGCTGGGCGGCGACGAGGTCGCGCAGGGCCTCGGTGCCCGTGTCGCCGCCCGCATTGCCTCTATTGCCCGGTTCGGTCGTCTCCTGCGTGGTCATGAACGGCCCCCTCCGGTCTTCTCGTCGAGCGTGCGGTGCAGTTCGGCGGTGATGGCCGCGGCCTGCTCGTCGGTCAGGTCGGTGTGGTGCAGCGCGGCGCAGCCCAGGTCGACGACGTCCCGCGCGGCGCGCGCGAGCACCGGGTCGTCCAGGCCGTAGCGCGCGGCGGCGAGCCAGCGGCCCGCGGCGGTCTCGGTGGCCGCCAGCACGGCGTCCACGGTGTCGGACGTGCTGAACAGCGCGGCCATCAGCACCACCGGCGGCAGCCACTGGCCGTCCGGCGGCGTGTCGAGGTAGCGGACCTCCAGGTAGCCGCGCGGCCGGACCGGCGGGAACTGGAGCGTCAGGTGGTAGTCCAGGTCGTCGCGGGTGGCCGGCCGGTCCAGCGCGCCCGCGACCCAGTCGGCGAAGGTCAGCGGGTGCGGTGGTGTCCAGTCCGGCCCGGGTCTGCGGATCGCGATGACCGGTGTGTCGAGGACGCGCCGCGCCCACGCCCCGGCCGGGTCCGCGCACACCGCGGCGGGGCGGGTGCGGACGGGGTCGGTGGCGTAGAGCGTGCGCATCCGGGCGCTGGCCCAGTCCGTGCGGCGGCCGTTGACGCCGGGCGAGTTGGCGAACAGGGCGTTGAGGACGGGGCCGAGGGCGTGCACGGCGGCCCAGCGCTTCGGCAGGTCCTCGGCGTGGCCGAAGTCCAGGCAGACCTGGAGGCCGGCCGTGCTGCACATCATCGTGATGCCCTCGGGGCCGAGCGGGGCGAAAGCGCGTTCCATCGCGGCGTAGCGGGGTACCTGGAGCACGCGGCGCGGCGGGCGGAACGGGTCGGCGCCCCGGTGGCCGAGGCGCAGGCCGGAGGGTTCCAGCAGTTCCCGGAGGTGGGTGACGTCCGCGGCGACGATGGCGAGGAGGTCGGTCAACGACTCGCGGGGCGGGGTGGAGATCTCGACCTGTCCGCCGGGCTCCACGGTCAACGGGGTGCCGGAGGGCAGCGGCCGCTGGGGGCTGTCGGGGACGAGCGTCGGTGGTGCGTGCTTGCCGAGCGCCGCCGCGAGGGTCTTGGCGTCGAGCGGTCTGGCCGGGTCTTCGGCGTGGTGGACGGTGAACTCGATCTCCACTCCGAGCAGCCGCGGAGGTCCGTGCTTGAAGCAGACCGAGGCGACGTAAGCCTCGGCTTCGGCGCGGTCCCGGAACACCGCCGGTGTCGGACCGGGGGCCGGTGTGTTACGGACAGCAGTCAATGGTGGCACTCCCCGTGATCATCCTCGTGCGTCCGACGCTACACGGGGGGACTGACACTCGCAGGGGTCGAAACCCTTGCGGATCAACGACATGCCGGTGGGCGCGGCCGGCCGGGGGCGGGGCGGTCGGGCGAAACGGAATTGTCGGGCGCGGGTGGGAGGATGGACATCGGGGGTTCCCCGGTGGGGGACGCTCGGTCGAGCGTGCCGTTCACCAGCGGTGATCAGGCCGGCGGCGATCGGGGCCAGCGATGATCCGGGTCGGGGGTAGTCAGGGCGGGGTGATCGGGGCCGGGGCGGCGCGACGGGCCGGGTTACCGGTCGGTACCTCGCACGCTCGCGCACTTCGCGGGACCGAACGAGACCTGCTGGCGTCCGCTCCCCCGCCGTCCGTGCCCCCCGCCGTCCGCGTCTCCGCTGTCCGCGCCTCCGCTGTCCGCGCCTCCGCTGTCCGCGCCCCCGCTGTCCGCGCCCCCCGCCGTCCGCGCCCCCGCCGTCCCCGCCCCCGCCTTCCGCGCCCCCGCCGTCGGTGCTCCCCGCTTTTCGTGGTTCTACATGGGGATTGTTGAACGATCCCGGTAGAAGGAGGCCCGCGTCCGGAAGGCTCGCTTCGACGCCGCCGCGTCCAGGGCGATCCGGTTCACCAACGCGCCCTGCGGGCCGCCTCGGGGCTGGGTGAACGACGAGCGCAGCAGCGCGCCATGACCTGCCGCGAAGGGGACCAGGCGCACCAGCACGCCCTCCGCGTCGGCCAGGGCGTCGCACTGGTCGGCCATCACCTCCGCGCCACCGACCTCGGCGTGCAGCGCGGCCTCGTGCAGGAAGTACCTGACCGGGCCGGACGGAACGGGATCGGTGCGGTCCTCGCCCAACGCCGTCGCGTACGCCGGGGTGCGCAGCGCGGCCGGTACGCACAGGGTCTCGAAGACCACGTGCTCGACGCCCGTCACCCACGGGGCGCTCTCGGGCACCGGGGCCGGGCGGGCACCCACCAGGCCGACCAGGTCGATCAGGTCCGGGCCGCACCGGGCGCGGTCCACCGTGGACGGTCCGCCCCGCGCCCAGCCGAGGCCCGCCACCAGGCGCAACGACGGTCGGGCGTCCTCACCAGCGGTCACGGTGGGTCACCGTAGTGGGGGTGACCAGGGGATTCGACCCGAGTTCCGCAAATCCACACCAAAGGGGACATGCCCAAGCCGTACGTACTGATTGGATTTCACACTCCGCTACTGGCAACATCGACCGGTGCCCAGGGTCAGCCAGGACCACCTCGATGCCCGTCGCCGCCAGATCCTCGACGGCGCGCGTGCGTGTTTCGCGCGCTTCGGTTACGAAGGCGCGACCGTCCGCCGCCTGGAAGAGGCTACCGGCCTGTCCAGGGGCGCGATCTTCCACCACTTCCGGGACAAGGAGTCGCTGTTCCTCGCGCTCGCCGAGGACGACGCCCTGCGGATGGCGGAGGTCGTGGCCGAACAGGGCCTGGTGCAGGTGATGCGCGACCTCCTGTCCGCGCCCGGTCCCAACGCCCACGGCACCAACGCCGCCAACGCCGCGGCGTCCACCACCTCGGGGCCCACCACCCCGGCGTCCACCACCCCGGGGCCCAACGCCTCGGGGTCGAGCGAGGCCGAGCACCCGGCCGACTGGCTGGGCACGCGCCTGGAGGTGTCACGCCGGCTGCGCACGGACCCGGAGTTCCGGGCCCGCTGGGCGGAGCGGTCGCGGCAGTTGACCGACGCGACCCGGCAGCGGTTGCTGCGCCAGCGCGAGGCGGGCAACCTGCGCGACGACGTGGACGTGGACGTGCTGACCTCGTTCCTCGAACTGGTCCTGGAGGGGCTGGTGTCGCACCTGGCGATGGGCCTGCCGGCGGACGACCTGGAGCCGGTGCTGGACCTGGTCGAGGAGAGCGTCCGGCGGCACCGCCGCACCGGGTGACCACTCGGAGCAGTCACCGCTAGGCCGACGCCGCACGAGCGTGTGACGCCCTAGTATCGCGCGCATGGCTGACCCGCGACCTGCCCACGTGCACCGGGTGCGGGTGCGCCCGGTCGACTGCGACCGCCAGGGGATCGTCCACGCCTCGCGCTACGCGGTGTTCTTCGAGGCGGCGATGGTGGAGACGCTGAGGTCCCTGCTCGGCTCCTACCGGGAGCTGGAGAGGCACGGCGTGGACTTCGTGATGGCCGAGACGTCGATCCGCTACCTGAGCCCGGCGCGGTTCGACGACCTGCTGCGCATCGGCGTCCGCGTCCGCACGCTGGGCACCACGACGCTGACCATGGGCTTCGACGCGGACGTGGACGGCACGCCGGTCGCCACGGGCTGGAACCGGTACGTCTCGTTCGGCACGCCGGAGCTGCGCAGCACGCCGATCCCGGACGACTTCCGCAAGGTCCTCGAACGCCGCCCGGCGCCGAGCCGCCCCCAGCGGGCCGCGGAACGGTCCACGACGCAGCGGACCACGGCGGAGCGGACCACGGCGGAGGGGACCGCTAGGTCCGTGCCCGCACCCCGGGGCTGACCGGCCGCACGGCGTGCCCCGCGCCCGGCCCTTCGGCGCGGGCGACCACCCGTCCGGCCTCGACGCGCACCGCGACCTCGGTCTCGTCGCTCACCGCGGGCACGCCGGCCGCGCGCGCGAGCGCCCCGGTCTCGTCGCACACCACCGCGACGCGGGGCCAGGCCGCGACCGGGAACGCCTGGCGCAGGCACGAGGTCAGCTGCGTGACGGCGAAGCGGGTCAGCGGCGCCAGCTCGTCGGGCGCGCTGGTGACGACCGCCGCCGTGACCGGGGCACCGCCGCGCGCCGCGTCCTCGACCGAGGCGAGGCGGTTGAGCCCGACCACGACGACCACGCCGTCGGGGCCGGGCACGAGGGGTCCGCCGCGCACCAGGTCCACCTGCGCGGGCGGGTCCCACGGCTCGTCGCACGCGGTCACCGGGGGCGCGGCCGGCGGCACCCACCAGTCGTCGAGCTCCAGCCCCGCGAGCTGCTCGCACGCGCTGACCACGTCGAACGGTTCGCCGAAGCCGGGTGCGGCGCCGGCGAGCTGGGCCGCGCCGTGCAGGGTCGTGAGGACCACCCCGGACTGGCGGAGGAGGCGGGGGTGCGCCGCGCCCGGCGCGCGGGTGACGGGGTCGAGGGCCTCCATGGCCAGGGAGAGCAGCAGCGAGTCGAGCCAGAGGAGCCGGCTGAACGGTCGCCGCGTCGCCTCCTCGGCGATCACCTCGGGCAGGAGGTCGCGGTGCAGCGGGTCGTGGGCGAGCGAGGTGACCCACGCGCGGGCCAGCCCGCCGAGTGAGCCGCGCAGGTCGTGGCCGGGCCTGGCGTCGGGCGGGGCGGGCACGCGCTCGGCGAGGTCGGCGAGGACCGCGAAGTAGAGGGCGCGCTTGCCCGGGAAGTTCGAGTACACCGCGCCCCGGGTCAGCTCGGCCCGCTGGGCGATGGCGTCGACCTTGGCCTCGCGGAAGCCGCGCTCGGCGAACTCCTCGCACGCCGCCACGAGCACCCGAGCCCGGTTGCGCTCCTGCGTCTCCGCCCTGCTCAGCCGCACTTGCCCACCCCTCGCCCGAGACGTCCCGCTGCGACACGATAACGTCAGCGTTCAGATGATAAGAACATCTGATCTGAACATCCGGAGGATGCGGTGACCGTTCCCGAGATCGACCCGACCGACCACGCCGTGCTGCTCGACCCCTTCACCGCCTACGACGGGGCGCGGGAGGACTCCCCCGTGGCGCGGATGCCCGTGCCCGGGATGGGCTCGCTGTGGATCGTCACCCGGCACGAGGACGCCCGCGCGATGCTGACCGACCCGCGCTTCGCGATGAGCTCCAAGAGCTACCTGCGCCCGCCCGGCATCCCCGAGCACTGCCTGCGGTACCTGCGCACGATGTCCGAGCTGGACGGTCCCGAGCACGTCCGGCTGCGCCGCCTCGCCTCGCCCGCGTTCACCGCGCGGCGGGCGAACGCGTTCCGGCCCCGCGTCGAGCGGATCGTGGAGGACCTGGTCGACGCGCTGCCCGAGGGCGACACCGTCGACCTGCACGACCACGTCGCCCGCCCCCTGCCCGTGGAGGTGATCTGCGAGCTGGTCGGCATCCCCGAGGCCGACCGCCCCCGGTGGCGGGAGCACGGCGCGGCGATCGCGGCGGGCCACGGGGCGGCGTTCGTCGCCGCCGTCCCGGAGATCGTCGAGGGCGCGAAGGAAGCCGTGGCGCGGCGGCGGGCCGAGCCCGGCGACGACCTGATCTCCGAGCTGCTGCGCTCCGGGGCCGAGGACGGCGACCGGTTCACCGACACCGAGCTGGTCACCCTCGTGTGGCACCTGGTGCTGGCCGGGCAGACGCCGGCGAACCTCATCACCAACTCGCTGGCCGCGCTGCTCACCCACCCCGACCAGCTCGCCGCGCTGCGCGCCGACCCCGGCCTGCTGCCCGGCGCGGTGGAGGAGCTGACCCGGTTGGTGGGGCCGCAGCTGCTCACCACCCCCCGCTACACGACCGAGGAGGTGACGATCGGGGACGTCGTGATCGGCGAGGGCGAGGCGGTGACGGCGGCGATCGTGGCCGCCAACCGCGACCCGCGCGCGTTCGACTCGCCCACCGAGCTGGACGTCACGCGCACGCCCGGCACCGGGCACCTCGCCTACTCGCACGGCCCGCACTTCTGCCTGGGCGCGGCGTTCGCGCGGGTCCAGACCGAGGTGGCGCTGGACGTCCTGCTGCGGCGGTTCCCGGACCTGGCCCTGGCCGAGGAGCCCCGGCCGATCCCGGACGGCGGCACGTGGCGGCTCGCGTCGCTGGTGGTCACCCGCTGACCCGGCCGGCCGGGGTCGGGAACGCGGTCGCGGCGGCCCGTTCCCGACCCCCGCCCCTCCCCGAACCCGCGGCCCACAGCCCACAGCCCGTGAACCGCAGCCCGTGGGCCACAGCCCTTGAACCGCACCCGCGTTCACGCCACCGTGGACGACATGTCCCCCGCCGTGAAGAACGCGTTGCTGCTCCTCCTCGGCCGGACCGTCGTGCGGGGCCAGGCCCTGCTCGGCGACCCGGCCGCCAGGCTGTTCGGGCCGACGTCCCGGCGCGACCCGTACGCCGACTACGAGCGGTTGCGCGACGCGGGCACGCTGGTGCGCAGCCGGATGGGCCTGTACCTCACCGCGTCGCACGAGCTGTCGTCGTCGCTGCTGCGCGACCCCGGCTTCGGCGTGGTCGCGCCGAACGAGCTGGCGATCATCGACACCTCGGCGCGCGTCGACGGGCGCGTCCTGGTCAACCCGGTCGAGCAGTCGTTCCTGGTGCGCAACCCGCCCGACCACACCCGGCTGCGGCGGCTGGTGGCGCCCTGGTTCACGCCGCGCGGGCTGCGGGCGCGGGCCGCGACCGTCGAGCGGGTCGTCGACCGGTACCTGGACGAGGTGGCGGGGCGCGGGACGTTCGACCTGGTGGCCGACTTCGCGACGCGCGTCCCGATCCGGGTCATCGCGGACCTGCTCGGCGTGCCGGGCGCGGACCACGCGTCGTTCGCCCGGTGGGCCAACGCCCTGGTGGCCGTGCTGGACGGCGTGCGGGACGTGCGCGAACTGCGCGAGCTGCACGTGGCGCTGCGCGAGTTCGAGGCGTTCGTGGACGACCTGGTCGCGCTCCGCCGCCGCGAGCCCGGCGACGACGACGTCGTCACGGCGCTCGTGTCGCACGAGGACCTGAGCCGCGAGGACCTGATCGCCACCACGGAACTGCTGCTGCTGGCCGGGTTCGAGACGACCTCCAACCTGATCGGCAACACCGTGCTGGCCGTGCTGGCCGACCCCGCCCTGCGCGAGCGCCTGGTCGCCGACCCGTCGTGCGCGGAGGCCGTCGTCGAGGAGACGCTGCGCCTGGACCCGCCGGTGCAGTACACGGTGCGCGTGCCGTTCACGGCGACGCGGGTGGCGGGCACCCCGCTCCCGGCGGGCACGCCCGTCGTGCTGCTGCTGGCCGCCGCGAACCGCGACCCGGCCGTGTTCGCCGACCCGCACCGCTTCGACCCCGACCGCGAGGACGTGCGCGAGCACCTCGCGTTCTCCTCGGGCATCCACTACTGCCTCGGCGCGGGCCTGGCGCGGATGGAGGCGGCGGCGGCGCTGCGCGGCCTGTTCACCCGGTTCCCGGACCTGCGCGCGGCCGGCCCCGTGCGGCGGCGGCCGTCCCGGCTCATCCGCGGCGCGAGCCGGATGCCCGTGACGACCGGCGGTGGCCGTTCGGGCGCAACGAATCGACACCCGATAGGTCGAAACACCCGCTGAACGCCGGGTTCGTGGTGCAGACTGTGCACCAGCGAGCAGACCCGCCGCACCGCCGCCGCGGCGGGTCCTCGCTTTCCCCCGACTCTCCGCAGCGGTGCGGAGAACCCTTCGCCCGATCGGGCACACCTCCGCCCCGCGTTGCACGTTCGCACCGCGCCGCGCCCCCTGACGGGCATGACGGACAGAACACACCGCGGTGGGCACACCGCACTGGCGGTCAACGGCCTGCTCGGCGGCGCGGGATCGCTCTACCTGGTGACCGGCTCCGGCGTCACCACGACGGTCGTCACCGCGCTGGCCGTGCTCCTCGCGGTGGTGCTGTCACGGGGTAGCGGACGTGACCGCTGACGCGATGAACGGGACGTCCTCCCTCCTCGCCGCCCGGAGCAGCACTCCCGTGGACCCGCCGCAGGACTTCACCGCTTTCTTCAGGGACGAGTACGCCTCGGTGGTGGCGTTCCTGCGCAAAGCGGGGTTCGCGCACGACGTCGCGGACGAGGCGACGGCCGAGTCGATGGTGGCCGCGTACCGCTCGTGGGACGCCATCACCTCGAACCGGCGGGCCTGGGTGCGCACGGCGGCGCGCCGGGCCGCGGTCAGGCTGAAGACGGCCGCGCGCGACGAGGCGCGGCGACTGGTCGAGGAGGGGCGCGGGCTCGTGGCGCGCGACGGGGCGGCGGCCGGGGACGACGCGGGTCAGGACCTGTTGGCGCACCTGCTCGGCGCGCTGCCCACGAGGCAGCGGCTGGTCGTGGCCTGGCACCTGGACGGCTTCACGAGCGAGGAGGTCGCCACCGCGACCGGGTGGAGCGCGGGCACCGTGCGGTCGCACCTGCGCCACGCGAAGGACAGGTTGCGCAGGCTCGTGGAAGCGGCGCGGAGCGAGGAGGTGGACCGGTGAACGACACCGAGCTGGACGAGTGGCTGCGCGGGCGGGACGCGGCCTTCACCACGCGGGTCGCGCGGGAGGTGGACGTGGAGGCCCGGTTGCGGGAGGTGCTGACCACCGCCGGGGCGGTCCACCGCCACCCCGCGCCCCGGGAACGCGGCAGGGCCTTCCTGGTCAAGCTGGCGACCGCGGCGGCAGCGGCGGCGGTCGCGATCGTCCCCGCCTGGGTGCCGGGGACGCAGGTCGCCGCACCGCCGCCCCCGACGAGCACGGACGTGGCCCCGGCGACACCGTCCCCGGCCACCGCGGTGACGCCGCCCGAGCCCGAGCACCCGGTCCCGACGGGCGGGTCGGCGGGCGACCCGGTCACCACCGGGGCGACGACCGCGCTCCCGGGCGGAGCGGCGCGGGACCGCACCGCGGTGGCGACCCGGCTCGCCCAGGTGGTCACCGACCCGGCGGTCGTCCCGCACCTCGTGCTCGCCGACGTCCACGCCGGGGAGGTGGTGACCCTGGTGTGCGCGGCCACCGTGTCCGGCGTCCCCTGGGCGCGGGTGTGGACGGACGGCGGGACCGGGTGGGTCGAGGTGGGCTCGCTGCGCGGGGCCGACGACGAGCACCCGCCCGCGTGCCGGCCGGGGTGAGGCCGTGGCGGGCGGTCCGGCGGGACCGCCCGCCCGCTCCTAGTCCACGCCCCTCATCAGGCCGTGGATCGACTTGGCGGACGCGACGAGCGCCACGCCCAGCAGGATCGCCACGCCGCCGAGCACGCCGAAGTAGGTCACGGCCGTCTCGTCGCGGTAGAAGCGGACCACGATCGCACCCACGCCCTGGCCGGCGGCCGTGGCCAGGAACCACAGGCCCATGGTCTGCGACGCGAACGCGCGCGGCGCGAGCTTGGTGGTCACCGACAGGCCCACCGGGGACAGCAGCAGCTCGCCGCACGTCATCACCAGGTACATGAGCACCAGCCACAGGAAGCTCACGCGCACCGCCGGGTCGCCCTGGCTGGCGACCATCATCAGCAGGAACGACAGGCCGACCAGCAGCAGCGCGTAGCCGAACTTGCGCGGCGTCGCCGGCTGGCGGTTGCCCAGCTTCACCCACAGCAGCGCGAACAGCGGCGCGATCGCGATGATCATCACCGGGTTGATCGACTGGATGAACGACGGCGGGAACGTCAGGCCCAGGAACGCGTTGTCCACGCGCGTGTCGGCGAACGCGGCGATCACCGTGGCGCTCTGCTCGAACAGCAGCCAGAACATGGCCGCCGCGACGAACAGCGGGATGTAGGCGATGACGCGCGAGCGCTCGACCGGCGTGGTGCGCGGGCTGCGGATCATCACCGTGAAGTAGCCGATCGGCAGCAGCACGGAGAACAGGCTGATCAGGTTGATCACGCCCTCCGCGCCCAGCACGCCGAGCACCACCAGCAGCGCCACCACCGCCACCGCGCCGAGGCCGATCGCGGTGATGCGGCCGATGACGCGGGCGCGGTCCTCGGCGGGCAGCGGGTTCGGCGGCTCGGCGGCCGAGTCGCCCAGGCCGCCCCGGCCCAGCCGGTAGACGACCAGGCCGAGCGCCATGCCGACGGCGGCGGCGCCGAAGCCCAGGTGCCAGTCGTAGGTCTCGCCCAGGAACCCGCACACCAGCGGCGCGAGGAAACCGCCGAGGTTGATGCCCATGTAGAAGATCGTGAAACCGGCGTCGCGGCGCGGGTCGTCCTTGGCGTAGAGGCCGCCGACGACCGTGGAGATGTTCGGCTTGAGCAGGCCGGTGCCGAGCACGATCAGGACCAGGCCCGCGTAGACGCCCGCCACGCCGATCGGGATCGCCAGCGCGACGTGCCCGAGCATGATGAGCACTCCGCCGTAGAAGACGGCGCGCTGGCCGCCCAGCACGCGGTCGGCCAGCCAGCCGCCCGCCACGCCGGACATGTAGACGGCGGCGCCGTAGATCGCGACGAGCGACAGCGCGAAGCTCTTGTCGAGCCCCAGCGCGCCCTCGGCCGTGGACCGGTACAGGTAGTAGGCGAGGATCGCCTTCATCCCGTAGTAGGAGAAGCGCTCCCACAGCTCGGTGAAGAACAGCGTGGACAACCCCCGGGGGTGGCCGAAGAAGCCCCGCTGCGGGGTGGATGCGGCGCTCGTGGCGCTCACTGGGTCCTCCTGGTGTCAACGATGTCACCCGCGCGTTCCGGGCCACGTTACGCCGTACGGGTGTACTGCGGAAAATCGGCGTGCCGCCGAGTGGCCCAGCGCACGCGCTCGGGGTGCGGGGCCGGTCGACCTTTGGTGCACTCGGGGGGTGGATCTGATCGAGGCTCACGGACGCGCGATGACGGAGTTCGACTCACGGGTGCGGCAGGTGCGCCCCGGGCAGTGGGACCGGGGCACGCCGTGCGCGGGGTGGTCGGTCCGCGACCTGGTCAACCACCTCGTGCAGGAGCAGCTGTGGGCACCCGAGCTGCTCGTCGGCTGCACGGTGGAGCAGGTGGGCGACCGGTTCGAGGGCGACCGGCTCGGCGTCGACCCGCTGCACTCGTGGGTGCTGGCGGCCGGCGCGGCGCGCGAGGCGTGGATCGAACCGGGGGCGCTGGCGAAACCGGTGCGGCTGAGCCAGGGCGAGTCGACCGCCGAGGAGTACGGCTGGCAGATGACGTCGGACCTCGCCGTGCACGCGTGGGACCTGGCCCGCGCCGTCGGGGCGCCCGAGCGGCTCGACCCGGACCTGGCCGAGGCGGTGCTGGAGTACGTCGAGCCGCACGCGGCGGAGTGGTCGGCGGCCGGGCTGTTCGAGGACCCCGTGCCGGTGGCCGACGACGCGGACGCGCAGACCCGCCTGCTCGCGCTGCTCGGCCGCCGGCCCTGAACGGCCGCCCCTGGACCGACCGGCCCTGACCCGGCCGGGTCACGTCACGGGCCGGTGACGCCCGGTTCCCAGCTCTCCGGGCGGCCCGACTCGGTCAGCAGCAGCTGCCAGTCGCCGAACCCCATCGGCGCGTCGTGGTGCCACGGGAACTTGCCGTCCGCGGTGGGCAGGACGATCTGGAGCGCGGCGAAGTCGCCCTTGCCGTAGAGCAGGAACGCGCTGCCGAAGAACTCCGGGTAGAAGCCCTTGAAGACGCGCTCGAAGGTGACCGGCACGCCCTCGAAGAAGTCCCAGTACAGCTTGCCGGGCACGAACCGCTCCCCCTGCCGGGCGCGGTCGACGTAGGCGCGGATGAGCACCTGGGCGTGCTCCGGCGGCAACCCGAGGACGACGGCCTCGGCGACGCCGAACCGCCGCCACGCGCCGACCGAGAACGCGTAGCCCGCGCCCTCGGCGTCCTCCGGCACCGTGACCACGGCGTGGCCGTGCAGCTCGGCCTGCTCCAGCAGCCAGTTGCGCAGGTTCAGTTCTTGGGGGGTGGGAGCGGTCACCACCCCATTGTGCCCGCCGCCGCGTCAACCCCGGATGTGCCGCGACCCCCGCACCGGGGCCGGCACGGGGGTCGCGGGACGGGCGCCGGTCAGCCGACCTCGGCCATGACCTCGTCCGACACGTCGAAGTTGGCGAAGACGTTCTGCACGTCGTCGCAGTCCTCCAGCGCGTCGATCAGCTTGAAGATCTTCCGCGCGCCCTCGGCCTCCAGCTGCACCGTCACCGACGGCAGGAAGTTGGCCTCGGCCGACTCGTAGTCGTAGCCCGCGTCCTGGAGCGCCTTGCGCACCGCCACCAGGTCACCGGCCTCGGACACGACCTCGTAGGACTCGCCGAGGTCGTTGACCTCCTCGGCGCCCGCGTCGAGGACGGCCATGAGGACGTCGTCCTCGCTCAGCTCGCCCTTCGGCACGATCACGACGCCCTTGCGGCTGAACATGTACGACACCGAGCCCGGGTCGGCCATCGAGCCGCCGTTGCGGGTCATCGCGACGCGCACCTCGGTGGCCGCGCGGTTGCGGTTGTCGGTGAGGCACTCGACCAGGACCGCCACGCCGTTGGGGCCGTAGCCCTCGTACATGATGGTCTGCCAGTCGGCACCGCCGGCCTCCTCGCCGCCGCCGCGCTTGCGGGCGCGCTCGATGTTGTCCAGCGGCACGGAGTTCTTCCGCGCCTTCTGGATGGCGTCGTAGAGCGTCGGGTTGCCGTCCGGGTCACCGCCGCCGGTGCGGGCCGCCACCTCGATGTTCTTGATCAGCCGTGCGAAGAGCTTGCCGCGCTTGGCGTCGATTGCGGCCTTCTTGTGCTTGGTGGTCGCCCACTTTGAGTGGCCGCTCATTTCTCCTCCGTCGAATCACTCAGCCCGCGGCACGGACCATGTCCACGAAAAGGCGGTGCACCCGCCCGTCACCGGTCAGTTCCGGGTGGAACGAGGTGGCGAGCACGTGCCCCTGCCGAACCGCGACGATCCTACCGGCGGCCTCGCCCGCGTCCTCGGATTCGGGGACCCGGGCGAGTACCTCCACGTCGTCGCCCGCGGACTCGACCCACGGCGCGCGGATGAACACGGCGTGCACGTCGCCCACGTCGGTGAAGTCCAGCTCGGCCTCGAAGGAGTCCACCTGGCGGCCGAACGCGTTGCGCCGGACGACGATGTCGAGCCCGCCGAGCTGGTGCTGGTCGGGCCGGCCGTCGAGCACGGTGTCGGCGAGCAGGATCATCCCGGCGCACGACCCGTAGGCGGGCATGCCCTCCCCGATCCGGGCCCGCAGGGGTTCGAGCAGGTCGAACGTGGCGAGCAGCCGGCTGATGGTCGTCGACTCGCCGCCGGGCAGCACCACGCCGTCCACCTCGGCCAGCTCCTCCGGCCGGCGGATCGGGCGGGCCAGCACGTCGGCCTCGGCCAACGCGACCAGGTGCTCACGGACGTCGCCCTGGAGGGCGAGGACACCGACGACGGACACGGCTTGCTTCCTCCTCGTGCAGATCCCCACCAGCCTAGGTGACCGGGCCGGGCGGCTGCTCGTGGCACCCGCCCGGCCCGGTCGGCCTTCCCGCGGGGCGCTAGTCGCGCCCCACGACCCGCTCGGCGGCCTGGTGGGCCGCCGAACGACGGGACTGGACGGCTCGCCAGCCGACGAACAGCACGACGGCGAGCACGGGGATGGACCAGAACGCGATGCGCTCGGCCGGTCCGGCGAAGGCCATCAGCACGATGACCAGGGCGAGGAAGACGAGGGTCGCGTAGCCGGTGTAGGGGGCGCCGGGCATCCGGTAGGCGGGGCGCTCCAGCTCGCCGCGCAGCGCGGCCCGCCGCATCCGCAGCTGGGCGACGATGAGCGTGGCCCAGGTCGCCACCACGCCGAGGGAGGCGACCGCGATGGCGATGTCGAACGCCTCCTTGGGCACCAGGTAGTTCAGCACCACGCCGAACAGGTAGGCGACCGAGGTGAACAGGATGCCGCCGAACGGGACGTGCCTGCTGTTCATCCGGCCGGTGAACGCGGGCGCCTCGCCCTTCTGCGCGAGCGAGCGCAGGATGCGGCCGGTGGAGTACAGGCCCGAGTTGCACGACGAGAGGGCGGCGGTGAGCACGACGGCGTTCATCACGTCGCCGACGCCCGCGATGCCGAGCGCGGAGAACACGGTGACGAACGGGCTCTCGGCGCCGCTGTAGAGGTTCCAGGGCAGCAGCATCGCGAGCAGCAGCACGGAGCCGACGTAGAAGACGCCGATCCGGTAGATGACGCCGTTGATGGCCTTGGGCAGCACCTCGCGGGGGTTGGCGGTCTCCCCCGCCGCGATGCCGACGAGCTCGATGGCGGAGTAGGCGAAGATGACGGCCTGGAGGGTCATCAGCGCGATGCCGACGCCCGCCGGGAACATCCCGTCGTGGTCGACCAGGTTGTGCACGCCGGCCGGCGACCCGCCGACGTCCGCGCCGCCGATGACGAGCGCGATGCCGGTGAACAGGAACACCACGATCGCGGTCACCTTGATGACCGAGAACCAGAACTCCAGTTCGCCGAACAGCTTCACCGAGAGCAGGTTGACGAGGACCAGGAAGCCGAGGGCGACGAGCGCGGTCACCCACTGCGGCAGGTCGGGCAGCCAGCGGTGCACGTAGATGGCGACGGCGGTGATCTCGGCGATGCCGGTCATCGCCCAGTTCACCCAGTACATCCACCCGGAGGTGAAACCGGCCCACGGCCCGATGAACTCGCGGGCGTATTCCACGAAACTGCCGGCCGTGGGTCGGTGCAGCACCAGTTCGCCGAGCGCGCGCATCACGAAGAACGCGGCCAGGCCGCACAGCGCGTAGGAGAAGACCAGCGAGGGACCGGCCTGGGCGAGCTTGCCGCCCGCGCCGAGGAACAGCCCGACACCGATCGCGCCGCCGATGGCGATCATCTGCACCTGGCGCTTCGTCAGCGCTTTGGTGTAGCCGTCGGCGTCCGGCTCCACAGCCTTCTGTTCGTTCATGGCGGCCGAACGTTAGTGCGTCTCCGCCAACGCGCGAAAATCGCTTGGGGAAGATTTGATGTAATGCCTCTCACAAGGCCCGGAAAGGGCCTGGTCGAGATCGTCCCAGAGGTCTTCGACGTCCTCCAGGCCCACGCTCAGGCGCAGCAGGTTCGCGGGGACGCCGGACGCCTCGCGGGCCGCGCGGGGCACGAGCCGGTGGGTGAGCGCGGCGGGGTGCTCGATCAGCGTGTCGACCGACCCGAGGCTCACCGCGGGGGTGACGAGGCGGAGCCGGCGCACGACGGCGGCGGGGTCCTCGCGGGTGGCGAGGGCGAGCACCGCGCCGGGGCCGCGCATCTGGGTGCCGACGAGGCCGGCGGGGTCGGCGCCGGGCAGGCTCGGGTGCCGGGCGGACTCGACGGCGGGGTGCGCGGCGAGCCGGCGGGCGAGTTCGACGGCGCCGCGCTGGGCGGCCTCGACGCGCAGCGGCAGGGTGGCCAGGCCGCGGTGCATGAGGTAGCCGCCCAGCGGGTGCAGGACGGCTCCGGTGGCGATGCGGACCTGCCGCAGCGGCCCGGCGTGCTCCTCGGCGCAGGCCACGACGCCGCCGAGCACGTCGCCGTGCCCGCCGAGGTACTTGGTGCCCGAGTGCAGCACGTAGGTGGCGCCGAGCGCGGCCGGGTTCTGGAGCACGGGGGTGGCGAAGGTGTTGTCCACGACGACCGGCACGCCGCCCGCCGCGGCCACGACGGCGGCGACGTCGAGCAGGTCGAGGGTGGGGTTGGCGGGCGTCTCGACCACGACGAGCCCGGTGTCGGGGGTGATCGCGTCGGCGACCCGGTCGGCGGCGGCGTAGGTGGTGCGCACGCCCAGCAGGCCGGAGGACAGCAGGTGGTCGGTGCCGCCGTAGAGCGGGCGCACCGCCACCACGTGCGGTTTGCCGGTCAGCGCGCACGCGGCCTGCACCACGGCGGTGACGGCGGCCATGCCGCTGCCGAACGCGACGGCGGCGTCGGTGCCCTCCAGCGCGGCCAGGGCCCGCTCGAACCGGGCGACGGTGGGGTTGTGCAGCCGCGCGTAGACCGGGGAGCCGGCGTGGGCGGCGCCGTCGGCGAGGGCGTGCAGCGCCTCGCCGCCCTCCACCTGGTCGGGTACCGGGTAGGTGGTGGAGAGGTCGATCGGAAGGGCGTGCACGCCGAGGGCCGCGAGGTCGTCGCGCCCACCGTGCACCGCTGTCGTTCGCAACCGCGTCATGGCCCGATCGTGGACTTCTCGCCACCGTTCGGGGGAAACTTCCGCAGGCTGTTCGGTGGACGAGGGAGTTCGGCTTGCTCGATTCGGTGGACGCGGCGATCGTCCAGGAGCTCCAGAAGGACGCTCGGCTGCCCAACAAGGACCTGGCCGACCGGGTGAACGTGGCGGCGTCGACGTGCGTGGTGCGGCACCGGGCGCTGCGCGACCGGGGGGTGATCACCGGCTACCACGCCGAGGTGGACATGGCGGCCGTCGGGCGGCCGGTGCAGGCGATGATCGCGGTGCGCGTGCGACCGCACACGCGGGCGATCGTGGAGCCCTTCATGGAGTACGTGCTGTCGCTGCCCGAGGTGCTGGCGCTGTCGCACGTGGCGGGCCCGGAGGACTTCCTGGTGCACGTGGCGGTCGCCGACACGGCGCACCTCCAGCGGCTCGTGCTGGACCGGTTCACCACCCGGCGCGAGGTCAGCGAGGTGCAGACGAACCTGCTGTTCGAGCACGTCCGGAAGCACACCGTTCCGCCGGTCGGGTGACGGACACCACTCGTCAACGGGGTTACCGGCGGGTATCCCCGGTGTCCTGAGGCAGAACGGGGGTCACGACGTGGTGAACCGGACCGAGGCGCTGCGGGAGCTGCTCGACGGGCACTGGGCCGAGCTGCGGCGCTCCTCGCTCGACCTGCTGGGCAAGCTGGACCCCGTGCACGACCTGCCGCGCGAGGAGCACCGGGCGTGGGTGCTGGAGCAGCTGCGGGTGCTCGCGGCGGGCGGCCACCCGCTGACCGGCTTCCCCGTCGAGCAGGGCGGGCACGGCGACGTGGGCGGCTCGGTGGTGTCGTTCGAGGTGCTGGGCTTCGGCGACCTGTCCCTCATGGTCAAGGCGGGCGTGCAGTGGGGCCTGTTCGGCGGCGCGGTGCAGGCGCTGGGGACCAGGGAGCACCACGCCCGCTACCTGCCGCCGATCATGTCGGCGGAGCTGCCGGGCTGCTTCGCGATGACCGAGACCGGGCACGGGTCGGACGTGCAGCACCTGCGCACCACCGCGACCTACGACCCGGCGACGCGGGAGTTCGTCGTGCACACGCCGGACCGGGACGCGCGCAAGGACTACATCGGCAACGCCGCCCGCGACGGCCGGCTCGCCGCGGTGTTCGCGCAGCTCGTCACCGGCGGCGAGGAGCACGGCGTGCACGCGGTGCTGGTGCCCCTCAGGGACGACGACGGCAACCCCCTGCCCGGTGTGACCATCGAGGACTGCGGGCCCAAGGCCGGGCTCAACGGCGTGGACAACGGGCGGCTGTCGTTCGACCACGTGCGCGTGCCGCGGGAGAACCTGCTCAACCGGTACGGCGACGTCGCGCCGGACGGCACGTACTCCAGCCCGGTCGAGGGCGCGAACCGCCGGTTCTTCACCATGCTCGGCACGCTGGTGCGCGGCCGGATCAGCGTCGCGGGCGCGGCGGGCAGCGCCACGAAGAAGGCGCTGGCCCTCGCGGTCCGGTACGCGGAGAAGCGGCGGCAGTTCACCCGGCCCGGCACCGGCGAGGAGGTCGTCCTGCTGGACTACCTGGCGCACCAGCGGCGGCTGCTGCCCGCGCTGGCGCGGTCCTACGCGCTGCACTTCGCGCAGGAGGAGCTGGTGCACGCGCTGCACGACGCGCACGGCGGCGAGCGCGACGACCGGCGGCAGCGGGAGCTGGAGTCGCGGGCGGCGGGCCTGAAGGCGGTCGCCACGTGGCACGCCACGCACACCATCCAGACGTGCCGCGAGGCGTGCGGCGGCGCCGGGTACCTGGCCGAGAACCTGATCGCCGGGCTGAAGGCCGACACCGACGTGTTCACCACGTTCGAGGGCGACAACACCGTCCTGCTGCAACTGGTCGCGAAAGGGCTGCTGACCAGCTACCGGGACCACGTGGGCGACCTGGACCCGTGGGGCATGGCGCGGTTCGTGGCCGACCAGGCGGTGAACGTGGTGATCGAGCGGACGGCGGCGCGGGCCATCATCGGCCGGCTGGTGTCCGGCAGCTCCGACGCGCTGCTGGACCGGGGCTGGCAGCTGCGCCAGTTCGAGGACCGCGAGCGGCACGTGCTGGAGGGGCTGGCGCGGCGGCTGCGGCGCGCGTCGGAGGGCGACGCGTTCGAGGTGTTCAACGCCGCGCAGGACCACGTGCTGCACGCGGCCCGCGCGCACGTCGACCGGGTGGTGCTGGAGGCGTTCGTGGCGGCGGTCGACCGGTGCGGCGACCCGGCGGCCCGGGAGCTGCTCGACCGGGTGTGCGACCTGTACGCGCTGAGCACGATCGAGGCGGACCGGGCGTGGTTCCTGGAGCACGGGCGGCTCACCCCGCAGCGCTCCAAGGCGGTGTCGCAGGCGGTCAACGAGCTGTGCGGCGCGCTGCGGCCCCGGGCGCGGGAGCTGGTGGACGCCTTCGGCATCCCCGAGAACTGGCTCGCCGCGCCGATCACCGCCTGAGGGGGCGAAGATGGGGGACGTGGACGATGCCGCGCTGCTGTCGCTCGGGCTCGCCGGTTACGTGCGGGCGGTCGCCGACGAGGTCGGGGTGCCCCCGGAGGGCACCGAGTTCGAGGTGGCCGACACCACCACCGCCTACCTGGCGCTCGCTGAGCGGGCGGGGCCGGACCTGATGCTGCTGTGGAGCGGTGAGCACGGCTGGTCGGTGGCGGTCGAGACGCGGCCGTCGGAGCCGCCGGTGACGGTGGCGCACCTGGGCGCGCCGCTCGTGCCGCCGCCCGGGGTGGTGGCCCGGTTCGTGTCCGACGTGCTGGCGGGCGACCCGGGGCGGCCGGAGCTGACCGTGGCCGACGACCGGCACGCGCTGGCCCGCGAGCTGGCCGAGTACGCGGACTAACCCACCCCGGCCAGCCGCAGCAGCGCCGTGGTGGCGGCGGCGAGCACCACGACCACCACGAACGGCGCCTTCCGCCACGCGGCGACGCCGCCGACGAGCACGCCGAGGGGCAGCGCGAGCCCGGCGAAACCGTCCCCCTTGGTCAGCGTCGAGGTCGCGACCAGGGCGAGCAGCAGGACCGTGGCCGAGGTCGACATGAGCGCCTTGACGCGGGCGGACAGCGTCAGCCGGTCGCGCAGCAGCGGTCCGGCGAGGCGGAACGCGTAGGTGCCGGCGGCGAGCACCAGGACGGCGGTGAGCGTCACGGCGCGACCTCCCGGCGGGCGGTGGCCACCAGCCCGCCGAGCGCGAGCAGCACCGGCACGCCCGCGGGCAGGAACGGGGTGGTGGCCAGGGCGATGGCCGCGCCGAGCAGGGCGGCGTTCAGCGTGACCCGGTCCTTGAGGGCGGGCAGCAGCAGCGCGAGCAGGGCGGCCGGGAACGCGGCGTCGAGCCCGAACGCGCCGGGGTCGCCGATGTTCTGCCCGACCAGCGCGCCGGCGAGCACGGAGACGTTCCACGCGCCGAACAGCGCGACGCCGCACGTCCAGAACGCGGCCTTCGCCCGCTCGGGGTCGCGCTGGGCGAGGGCGAACGCGGTGGTCTCGTCGATCAGCAGGTGCGCGCCGACCAGCCGCCGGAAGCGGCCAGGGCCGAACACGTCGCCGACCGCGAGGCCGAACGGCAGGTGGCGGGCGTTGAGCACGAGGCCGGCCAGCACCGCGGCCGCCGGGCTGCCGCCCGCCGCCACCACGCCCACCGCCATGAACTGCGAGCCGCCCGCGAACACGAGGACGGACATCACCACCGGCAGCCACCACGGCAGGCCGGCGGCCGTGGAGATCGCGCCGAAGCTCGCGCCGCTGACCGCGGCGCCGGCCGCCACCGCGGAGACGTCGCGCAGCAGCTTCGGGTCAAGGGTTCGCCATGTCGAACGCATCGTCTTCTACGATGAACAGCGGTGGGGGTGTTCGTCAAGCCGAACGATAGGACTGTCATGTCGAACACAGGTGCGCCGCTGGAGGTCATCGCCACGTCCCTGCGCCGCGAGCGCGAGCGCGTCGGGCTCTCGCTGAGCGAGCTGGCCAAGCAGGCGGGCATCGCCAAGTCGACGCTGTCGCAGCTGGAGTCGGCGAGCGGCAACCCGAGCGTGGAGACGCTGTGGGCGCTCGGCGTGGCGCTGGGCGTGCCGTTCTCCCGCCTGGTCGACCCGCCGACGCCGCGGGTCAAGGTGATCCGCGCGGGCGAGGGGCCGGCGATCTACTCGGAGCGGGCGCACTACACGGCGACCCTGCTGGCCTCGTGCCCGCCGGGCGCGCGGCGCGACATCTACACCCTGTGCCTCGAACCGGGCGCGGCGCGCGAGTCCGAGCCCCACATGCCGGGCACGGTCGAGCACATGGTCGTGTCCACCGGCCGCGTGCTCGCCGGGCCGCAGTCGGACCCGGTCGAGCTGGGGCCGGGCGACTACCTGCTCTACCCCGGCGACGTGCCGCACACGGCGCGGGCGCTGGAACCGGGCACGGTGGTGGTGCTGGTGATGGAGCACATCTGAGTGTTCACCCGAACGTGGAATTGATACCGCTGGTCAAGAGTGGTGCGTAGCACACGCGTTCGAGCGATCAAGCGGGTCGGACACCCCGCCGATGGATCTTGCATGCAAACAGCAACCGCACCGCCTATCGTCGACGACATGAGCGAGCGTGACACGAGGCCCGTCCACATCCGCGCCGTCCCCGCCGAAGTGGTGGACACGCTCCAGGCGCGGGCCAACAAGCGCGGCATGTCGCTCACCTCCTACATCCGCAACCACCTCGTCGAACTGGCGGACAGGCCGACCGCGGAGGAGTGGGTGTCGTCCGCCGTCGACCGGGATTGGGGCGTCGACAGCGCGGTGCTCCAGCAGGTGGTCCGCGAGGTGCGCGAAGAGGGGGACGACCTGTGACCGACACCATCGTGGTGGACAGCTCGGCGTTGCTGGAGGTCGTCGCCGCCAAGGCCCCGGACCGGGCACTGCTGCACAGGCTGGTGAACTCGGTCCAGTTGGCGCCGGCCCTGCTGGACGCGGAGGCGATCAGCGTCCTCCGCCGCCTGGAGCGCAGGGAACTGCTGTCGAGCGAGCAGGCGACGCGCGCGTTCCACCACATCCGCACCGCGCCCGTGGAGCGCGTCCCCCTCCGGCCGCTCGCCGACCGGGCCTGGGCGCTGCGCCAGTCGGTGTTCACGAACGACGCGTTCTACCTGGCGCTCGCCGAACACCTGAAGGTCCCGTTCGTCACCTGCGACGCGAAGGTGCTCGGCTCCAACGGTCACCAGGTGGACATCGAGGTCTACCCGGTCTCCTGACGGCGCGAGGAGCGGCCCGCCGGGGTGCACACCGGCGAGCCGCACCCGGGAAGGGCGTTACCAGCCGCGCTCGGCCAGGCGGTGCGGCTGCGGGATCTCGTCGACGTTGATGCCGACCATGGCCTCGCCCAGGCCGCGCGACACCTTGGCCAGCACGTCCGGGTCGTCGTAGAACGTCGTGGCCTTCACGATGGCCTCGGCCCGCTGCGCCGGGTTGCCCGACTTGAAGATGCCGGAGCCCACGAACACGCCCTCGGCGCCGAGCTGCATCATCATCGCCGCGTCCGCCGGGGTGGCGATGCCGCCCGCGGTGAACAGCACGACCGGCAGCTTGCCGGCCTCGGCGACCTCGCGGACCAGCTCGTAGGGCGCCTGGAGCTCCTTCGCCGCGACGTACAGCTCGTCGGCGGGCAGGTTCTGCAACCGCAGGATCTCGGCGCGGATCTTGCGCATGTGCGTGGTGGCGTTGGAGACGTCACCGGTGCCGGCCTCGCCCTTGGAGCGGATCATCGCCGCGCCCTCGGTGATGCGGCGCAGCGCCTCGCCCAGGTTGGTCGCGCCGCACACGAACGGCACGGTGAACTGCCACTTGTCGATGTGGTTGGCGTAGTCGGCCGGGGTCAGCACCTCGGACTCGTCCACGTAGTCCACGCCGAGCGCCTGGAGCACCTGGGCCTCGACGAAGTGGCCGATGCGGGCCTTGGCCATCACCGGGATGGACACGGCCTCGATGATGCCGTCGATCATGTCCGGGTCGCTCATCCGGGACACGCCGCCCTGCGCGCGGATGTCGGCGGGCACGCGCTCCAGCGCCATGACGGCGACGGCGCCGGCGTCCTCGGCGATCTTGGCCTGCTCCGCGGTGACCACGTCCATGATCACGCCGCCCTTGAGCATCTCCGCCATGCCCCGCTTGACGCGGGAAGTACCGGTGACCTGGGTGCCGGCGTCGGGTGAAGTGGTCACGGCCAACCTTTCGGAGTAGTGGGGGTGCGCCACCCATGGTAAGGCCCACGTGGACCGCCGAAGCAGGCCAATCCGGCACGTTCTCACCAGGCCACTCGTCCTTTCCGCGCAGGTGGTGGCGTGCGCCACCCTTCGGCACCTCCTCCGCCGGGCGGTGCCGGCCGCGGGTACCGGGTGACCACCCTCCGCGTTCCTCCTGCCGGGTCGAACCGGCCCGCTTGGGGTTGTCCCCGAAGTCACGCGGGTGTGAGATCGGACACCAAAGACTTGTGGAGGTCGGTCCCATGGGCAACAAGCACTCCGACAACAGCCCCTCGGCAGCCGCGGTCGCTGTGGACGACCCGGCCAAGGTCCGCAACGTCGTGCTGGTCGGCCCCTCCGGTTCCGGCAAGACGACGCTCACCGAGGCCCTGCTCGCCGGCACCGGCGTCCTCACCCGCCCGGGGTCGGTGACCGAGGGCAACACCGTGTGCGACCACGACCCGGCGGCGGTCCGCCAGCAGCGGTCGGTCGGCCTCTCCGTCGCGCCCGTCCGGCACGGCGACGTCAAGATCAACCTGATCGACACCCCCGGCTACGCCGACTTCGTGGGCGAGCTGCGCGCCGGGCTGCGCGCCGCCGACGCGGCGCTGTTCGTGGTGAGCGCGTCGGAGGGCGTGGACGCCTCCACCACGGCCCTGTGGGAGGAGTGCGCGGCCGTCGGCATGCCGCGCGCCGTGGTGATCGCGCGGTGCGACCACCAGCGGGCCGACGTGCTCGCCGGGATCGCCTCCTGCCAGGCCGCGTTCGGCGCGGGCGTGGTGCCGCTGTACCTGCCCGGCGAGGGCGACGCGCTGGTCAACCTGCTCACCACCGACGACCCCGCCCACGAGGAGCAGCGCAACGCGCTCATCGAGGGGATCATCGCGGAGAGCGAGGACGAGACCCTGATGGACCGCTACCTGGGCGGCGAGGACGTCGACCAGGCGACGCTGGTCGCCGACCTGGAGACCGCGGTGGCGCGCGGGTCGTTCCACCCGGTGCTGCCGGTGTGCTCGATGACGGGGTCGGGGCTGCCCGAGCTGCTCGACGGCATCGCCCGCGCGTTCCCCTCGCCGCTGGAGCACCCGCTGCCCGAGGTGACCGGGGTGGACGGCGTCCCGCACCCGCGCATCGAGGCCGACCCGGACGGGCCGCTGGTCGCCGAGGTCGTGCGCACCGCGGTCGACTCGTACGTGGGCCGGGTGTCGCTGGTGCGGGTGTTCTCCGGGACGCTGCGCCCCGAACGCCCGGTGCACGTGTCCGGGCACGGCATGGCCGACCGCGGGCACGAGGACCACGACGCCGACGAGCGCGTGGCGCACGTGTACTCGCCGCTGGGGGCGACCCTGCGCGAGGTGCCGTACTGCGTGGCGGGCGACCTGTGCGCGCTGACCAAGCTCGGCTCGGCGGAGACCGGCGACACGGTGTCCGCGCCGGAGCTCCCGCTGCTCGTGGCGCCGTGGGAGATGCCGGAACCGCTGCTGCCCGTGGCGGTCGTGCCGCGCAGCCGCAGCGACGAGGACAACCTGGCCCGCAACCTCGGCAAGCTCGTCGCGGGCGACCCGACGCTGCGGCTGGAGCGCAACGCCGAGACCCACCAGCTGGTGCTGTGGTGCATGGGCGAGGCGCACGCGGACGTCGTGCTGGCCCGGCTGCGCGCCGGCGGCGCGGAGGTCGACACCGAACCGGTGCGGGTGGCGCTGCGCGAGACGTTCTCCGCGCAGGCCAAGGGGCACGGCCGGCACGTGAAGCAGTCCGGCGGCCACGGCCAGTACGCGGTGTGCGACATCGTGGTGGAGCCGCTGCCGCGCGGGTCGGGCTTCGAGTTCGCGGACCGGACCGTCGGCGGCGCGGTGCCCCACCAGTTCATCCCGAGCGTGGAGAAGGGCGTGCGGGCGCAGCTGGCGCGCGGCCTGCAGGGCGAGCACCCGGTGGTCGACGTCCGCGTCACCCTGGTCGACGGCAAGGCGCACTCGGTCGACTCCTCCGACGCGGCCTTCCAGACGGCGGGGTCGCTGGCGCTGAAGGACGCCGCCGCGAACGGCCGCACCTGCCTGCTGGAACCGCTCGACGAGGTGGTCGTGCGGCTGCCCGACGAGCACCTGGGCACCGTGCTGGGCGACCTGTCGGGCCGGCGCGGCCGGGTCCTGGGCACCGAGGCCGAGGCGCCGGGCCGCACCGTGGTGCGGGCCGAGGTGCCGGTGACCGAGCTGCTGCGCTACGCCGTGGAGCTGCGCTCCCTGACCTCGGGCACCGGCACGTACACCCGCCGGTTCAGCCGCTACGACCCGCTGCCGGAGGCGGCGCGGGCGCAGGCGCGGTGACCCGCCCGTCGCGCGGGACGGGCGGGTCGGCGGTTCACGTGTTCTGCGGGAACCCCAGGTTCACGCCGCCGTGCGCCGGGTCGGGCCAGCGGCCGGTGACGACCTTCGTCCGGGTGAAGAAGTGGACGCCCTCCGGGCCGTAGGCGTGCGAGTCGCCGAACAGGGAGTCCTTCCACCCGCCGAACGAGTAGTACGCCACCGGCACCGGGATGGGCACGTTCACGCCGACCATGCCCACCTCGACCTCGTGCTGGAACCGCCGCGCCGCGCCGCCGTCGTGGGTGAAGATCGCCGCGCCGTTGCCGTACGGGTTGGCGTTGACCAGTTCCAGCGCGTCGTCGTAGGTCGCCACCCGCAGCACGGACAGCACCGGCCCGAAGATCTCGTCCCGGTACAGCGCCGTGTCCACGCCCACGTGGTCGAACAGCGTCGGCCCGAGCCAGAACCCGTCCGCCTCGCCGTCGACCGCGTGCGCCCTGCCGTCCACCACCAGCGAGGCGCCCGCGGCCCGCCCACCGTCCACGTAGGACAGCACACGGTCGCGGTGCGCGCCGGTGACGAGCGGCCCCATCTCGCAGCCGGGGCGGCGGCCGTCGCCGACCTTGAGGTCCCGGATGCGGTCCGCCACCTTCGACACCAGCTCGTCGCCCACCGGGTCGACGGCGACGACGACCGAGATCGCCATGCACCGCTCCCCCGCCGAGCCGAACCCGGCCGACACCGCCGCGTCCGCCGCCAGGTCGAGGTCGGCGTCGGGCAGCACGACCATGTGGTTCTTGGCCCCGCCCAGCGCCTGCACCCGCTTGCCGTGCCGCGTGCCGGTCTCGTAGACGTGCTTCGCGACCGGCGTGGACCCGACGAACGAGATCGCCTTCACGTCCGGGTGCTCCAGCAGCCGGTCCACGGCGGGCTTGTCGCCGTGCACCACGTTCAGCACGCCGTCGGGCAGCCCGGCCTCGGCGAACAGCGCCGCGACGAAGTTCGCCGCCGACGGGTCCTTCTCCGACGGCTTGAGCACCACGGTGTTGCCGCAGGCGATGGCGTTGGGCACGAACCACAGCGGCACCATGGCCGGGAAGTTGAACGGCGAGACGACGCCCACCACGCCCAGCGGCTGCTGGAGCGACCACACGTCGACCTTGCCGGAGGCGTTCTCGCTGAACCCGCCCTTGAGCAGGTGCGGGATGCCGCAGGCGAACTCCACCGCCTCCAGCGCGCGCTGCACCTCGCCCGCCGCGTCGGACAGCACCTTGCCGTGCTCGGCGGTCACGATCGCGGCCAGGTCGCCCTTGCGGGCGTTGAGCAGCTCGCGGAACGCGAACATGACGGTGGACCGCTGCGCGAGGGACGCGCCGCGCCACCGGGTGAACGCCTCGCGCGCGGTCGCCACCGCTTCATCCACAGTGGACTCGTCGGCGAGGTCGACGCGGGCCGCCACCCGCCCGGTCGCCGGGTCGAACACCTCGCCCGAGCGCGCGCTGTCGCCGTGCCACGGCTTGCCGCCGATCCAGTGGGTGATGCGCACGGTGCTCACAGCACGGCCTCCAGGATGCCCAGCGCCTCTTCGACCTCGTCCTCGGTCACCGTCATCGGCGGCGCGAGCCGGATGACGTTGCCGTACAGCCCTCCCTTGCCGACCAGCAGGCCGCGTTCCCGCGCGCCCTCCAGCACGGCCACCGCCTTCGCCGCGTCCGGCTCGCCGGCCGGGCCGACCAGCTCCACGCCCACCATCAGCCCCTTGCCGCGCACGTCGCCCACGGCGGGCCGGTCCTCCGCGACGTGCCGCAGCCCGTCGATCAGCCGCGCGCCGAGCTTGGCCGCGTTGGCCTGGAGGTCGTGGTCCAGCAGGTAGTCCAGGGTGGCGAGGGCGCCCGCGGTGGACACCGGGTTGCCGCCGAACGTGGAGATCGAGTTGGCCCCGAGGCAGTCCATCAGGTCACCGCGCGCCACCACGCCGCCGATCGCCAGCCCGTTGCCCAGGCCCTTGGCGAACGTCATCGCGTCCGGCACCACGCCGTGCGCCTGGATGCCCCAGAAGTGCTCGCCGGTGCGGCCCCAGCCGGTCTGCACCTCGTCCGAGACCAGCAGGATGCCGTGCTCGTCGAGCACCTCCTTGAACGCGGCGAACAACCCGTCCGGGGGCAGCGAGAACCCGCCGACGCCCTGGATCGGCTCCACCACCATGCACGCCACGTCGCCCGAGGTCGCCGTCTCCAGCACCTCGCGCAGGTCCGCCACGCACGCCTTGACGTAGTCGGCGTCCGACAGGTCCTTGAACGGGCTGCGGAACCGGTAGCCGCCGTGCACCCAGCCGACCTTCACCGGGCTCAGCGAGGACGCCGACCAGGCCCGGTTGCCGGTGATCGCGACGGTGGCGAACGCCCGGCCGTGGTAGGAGTTGCGCAGCGCGAGGACCTGGTCGCTGCGCCGGTACCGGGTGGCCAGCATGAGCGCCGTCTCGTTGGCCTCGGTGCCGGAGTTGGTGAAGAAGACCTTGGCGTCCGGGATGCCGGACAGCTCCGCGACCCGCTCGGCCAGCTCCACCTGCGACCGGATCAGGTAGAGCGTCGAGCTGTGCAGCACGCCGGTGTCGAGCTGGGCCCGGACCGCGTCGGAGATCTCGGCGACGTCGTAGCCGACCGCGTTGGTCAGGATGCCGGCGAAGAAGTCGAGGTACGTGCGGCCCTCGCGGTCGGTCACGCGCCGCCCGGACGCGCTCGCCAGCTCGATCGGCCGCTCGTAGTAGAGCGCCATCCAGGCGGGCATCACGGCGCGGTGCCTGGCCAACAACTCCTCGTGTGCCATCGCGTCCTCCGGTCGTCGTCGCCGAACTCCCTGCACCGGAGTCTGCTGGGCACGCGCGGGGGCCGCCATGCACAACCTGTACCGCTTTGGCGGAACGCCCATTACGTTGTGTCCATGTACCCCACGGTCGCCGAAGCGCTCGCCCTCCCGGTGGTCCGCCGCGGGCGCCCGGCGGTGGTCGCGGGCGCCGCCGGGATGGGGCGGCGGGTGCGCTGGGTGCACGCCGCGGAGATCGCCGACATCGCCCACCTGCTGCGCGGCGGCGAGCTGGTGCTGACCACCGGCATCGCGCTGCCCGGGGACGTCGAGGGGCTCACCAGGTACGTGGACGACCTGGCCGCGGTGGGCGTGTCCGGGCTGGTCGTGGAGCTGGTGCGGCGGTGGAGCGACGAGGTGCCGGGTGCGCTGGTCGCCGCCGCCGAGCGGCACGGGATACCCCTGGTGGCGCTCGCCCGCGAGACGCGGTTCGTGGCCGTGACCGAGGCCGTGGTGTCGCTGATCGTGGACGCCCAGCTCGCCGAGCTGCGGGCCGCCGAGCAGGTGCACGAGACGTTCACCGCGCTCACCGTGGCGGGCGCCGAACCGGCCGAGGTGCTGCGGGAGGTGGCGCGCACGTCCGGGCTGCCCGTGGTGCTGGAGAACCTGGGGCACGAGGTGCTGGCCTACGACGCGGCCGGGCAGGACCCGACGGCGCTGCTCGCCGACTGGGGCGGGCGGTCCCGTGCGGTCACCGTGGCCGAGCGGACCGCCTACCACGAGCAGGCGGGCTGGCTGGTGACCGTGGTCGGCGCGCGGGGCGCGGACTGGGGGCGGCTGGTGGTGGTCACGCCCGAGGCCCCGCCGCACCGGCAGGTCGTGGTCGCCGAGCGGGCCGCGTCGGCGCTGGCCGTGCACCGGCTCGTGGCGCGCGACCGCGAGTCGCTGGAGCGGCAGACGCACCGGACGCTGCTCACCCAGCTGCTCGGGCAGCCGCCGCACGACCTGCCGGCGCGGGCCGCGGCGCTGGGCGTGCCGCTGGACCGGCGGCAGCTCGTCGGCGTGGCGATCCGGCCGGGCGCGGCGACCGCGCCCGCGCAGGCGCTGGCCACGCAGGAGGTGCTGAGGGACCTCGCCGAGGCGACGGCGCTGGCGGCTCGGCGAGTGACGGTGCCCGCACTGGTCGGGGTGGTGGACGACACGAGTGTGCGGGCGTTGCTCTCGGTGCCGCCGCAGACCGGGTTGGACGGCGTGCTGCGGCGGTTGGCGCGGGAGGTGCACCGGACGGCGGCGGCCACGCCGCACGCCCTGCCCGTCGTGGTCGCCGTGGGGACGACCGTGACGGGGCTGGCGGACGTGCGGCGGTCGCTGGGCGAGGCCGCGCACGTGGCGGGTGCGGCGCTGCGCTCACCGGGGTCGAGGCTCTACCACCGGTTGGACGACGTGCGGCTGCGCGGGCTGCTGCACCTGCTGCGCGAGGACGAGCGGGTGCGGGCGTTCGCGGACCGCGAGCTGGGGCCGCTGCTGTCGCGCGACGGCAACCAGGGCAGCCGCTTGGTGGAGCTGCTGCGGTGCTTCTGCGAGAACGGCGGCAACAAGTCCGCCGCCGCGGCGGCGGCCCACCTCTCCCGCACCGCGTACTACCAGCAGCTCGCGCGCATCGAACAGGTGCTCGGCGTGTCGCTGGAGGACCCGGAGTCGGTGCTCTCGCTGTACGTGGCACTGCTCGTGCACGACCTGGACGCGGTCCGGGAGCCGGGCGGGCGGGACACCCGGCCGTCCCGCCCGGGGCGGCCCGACGACGGGCCGCCCGTTCCCGACACCCGCTAGGGCAGCTGCGGCGCCTGGACCGGCAGACCGCCGAGGGCGGGCACGTGCGGCGCCTCGCCGGACTGCACGAGCTGCTCCGCGCCGGGCACGGCGGGCGCGGTGGGCAGCGCGCGGCCGGTGGGCGCGAGGCCGCCGACGCCGAGGGCGCCGCCGGTGAGGGCGCTGCCGGTGAGGGCGTCGGTGACGAGCGCGTCCGCGTTGGCCGGGACGCTCGGCGTGGACGCGGGCTGGACGCCGGCGGGCGCGGCCACGTGCGGTGCCTTCACCTCGGGCAGCGCGGCGGCGGCCGGGGCGGGCAGCGCGACGGACCGGCCGCCCAGCAGGTCGGTGGCCGGCTTCGCGACGTCGAGGCCGGCGGCGGGCGCGCGGCCGACGGCGTCGTCGACGACGTCGAGGGGGGCTTCGGCGGCGTTCGCGACGGGTGCGAGCAGCGGCGAGGCGCCGGCGGCGAGCAGGGCTGCGGCACGCAGGAGTCCGCGCGTGCGGTGTCGGGACACGGTGTTCCTAACCTGGTTGGGGACCTGCAAGGTGGTGACCACCCAGACATCGGCCGGTGCCAAACCCGTCCTGAACCGCTCGATCAGGTGACTGACCGTCCGTACACCGCACCACGCCCGATCAGGTGATCACTTGCCCGATCGGGGAGGGCGTGTCCGGCGCGGCCCCCGACCGGATCGTGGGACGCGGGTAACCGCGCGGTCTCACGGTGTTCCGGTCCCCCGGCCGGGGTTCGGCCCTCCCTGGGCCCTCCGGCGCAGCCGGGTCGCCGCCGTTCGGCGCCCGGTCATCCGGCACTCGGCTCGGAACCACGGCGATCGGCGCAGGTCAAGCCTTTTCCGCTAGGAGGGCATAGGGGTTGTCGCCTGGCCGGCGGCGCTGGGAACGTCGATGATCGACCCGCCTTTGACGGATCGCCCAGGGGAGAGACGATGACGGTTGTGGCCGATCAGCCGGCGAACGGCGCGTTGCCGGAACCCGACCCGCGTGACCCGCACCTGCGGCTGGCCAAGCTGCTCGACCCCGGCTCGGTGGACGTGGTGCCGCACCCGGTGGCGTGCGCGGTCGTCGTGGCGCGCGGTCGCGTGGAGGGCGTGCCGGTGGTGGCCTACTGCACCGACGGGGCCAACCGCGGCGGGGCGCTCGGCGCGGCCGAGGCGGCGCGGATCGTGGAGGCCATCGAGCTGGCCGTGCGGCTGCGCGCGCCGGTGATCGGGCTGTGGCACTCCGGTGGCGCGAAGCTCGCCGACGGCGTGGAGTCGATGGACGGCGTGGGCCGGATGTTCGCGGCGATGACCCGCGCCTCGGGCCGGGTGCCGCAGCTGTCGGTGGTGCTCGGTCCCGCCGCGGGAGCCGCCGCCTACGGCCCGGCGCTCACCGACGTGGTGATCATGTCCGAGGCGGGCCGGGTGTTCGTCACCGGGCCCGAGGTGGTGCGCTCGGTGACCGGCGAGCGGATCGACATGGCCGACCTGGGCGGGGTGGAGGCGCACGGCCGGCGCTCGGGCGTCGTGCACGTCACCACGGACACCGAGGCCGAGGCGTTCGAGCGGACCCGCGCGATCACCGCCCTGCTGGGCGGTCCGGGCCTGCCGACGCCGCGCGAGGTGGTCGACGGCCCGTCGCCGGGCGACCTGCTGCCCGACTCGCCGCGCCGCGCCTACGACGTGCACCCGGTGGTGCGCAGCCTGCTCGACGACGGCGCGTTCGAGGAGCTGCAGGCCAAGTGGGCGCCGAACGTGGTGATCGGGTTCGGCCGGTTGGCCGGGCGCGCGGTCGGCGTGGTGGCGAACAACCCGCTGCGCAAGGGCGGCTGCCTGGACTCGCTGTCGGCGGAGAAGGCGGCGCGGTTCGTGCGGCTGTGCGACAGCTTCGGGGTGCCGCTGCTGGTGCTGGTGGACGTGCCGGGCTACCTGCCGGGCGTGGGCCAGGAGTGGGGCGGCGTGGTGCGGCGCGGCGCGAAGCTGCTGCACGCGTTCGCCGAGGCCACCGTGCCCCGGGTCACCGTGATCACCCGCAAGTCGTACGGCGGCGCGTACATCGCGATGAACTCCCGTTCGCTCGGCGCGACGCGGGTGTTCGCCTGGCCGGGCGCGGAGGTCGCGGTGATGGGCGCGGAGGCGGCCGTGGGCATCCTGCACCGCAAGAAGCTCGCCGCCGTGCCCGAGGAGGACCGCGCGGCCCTGCTCCAGGAGCTCGTGGCCGAGCAGCGGCGGGTGTCGGGCGGCGTGGACCGCGCGCTGGAGCTGGGCGTGGTGGACGAGGTGATCGCGCCCGAGCAGACTCGGCGGCGCGTCGCCGAGGAGCTGGCCGCCGCCCCCGCGGGCCGGGGCCACCACGGCAACATCCCCCTCTGACGGAGGGGGGACCGGCACCAGTGAGGGGATCGTCTTGGGCACCACCGCCACCGACCTGTGGACGCGCCGCTTCCACCCCGCGCCCGACGCGCCGCACCGGCTGGTGTGCCTGCCGCACGCGGGCGGTTCGGCCAGCTACTACTTCCCCGTCTCCCGGGCGCTGTCCCGGCGGTCGGTGGACGTGGTGGCCGTGCAGTACCCGGGCAGGCAGGACCGCAGGCACGAGCCGTGCGTGGAGTCGGTGACCGAGCTGGCCGACCGGTTGGTGGACGTGGTGCGCCCCTTGGCGGACCGCCCGCTGACGCTGTTCGGCCACAGCTACGGCGCGAGCACGGCGTTCGAGCTGGCGGTGCGCCTGGAGGCGGCCGGCACGCCGGTGCACGGGCTGTTCGTCTCGGGCCGCCGCGCGCCGAGCGCCCACCGCGTCGAGCGGGCGCACGAGCTGGCCGACGACGCGCTGCTGGCCGAGATCCGCAAGCTCGACGGCACCGACAGCGGCGTGCTCCAGGACGAGGAGATCCTGCGCATGGTGCTGCCCGCGATCCGCGCCGACTACAAGGCCGCGGAGACCTACCGGTGGGAGTCCGGGCCGAAGGTGCGCGCGCCGGTCCGGGCGCTCATCGGGGACAGCGACCCGAAGGTCACCGAGGCCGAGGCGCGCCGGTGGGCCGACCACACCACCGCCGACTTCGACCTGGAGCTGTTCCCCGGCGGGCACTTCTACCTCAACGAGCACTCCGGCGCCGTCATCGACCGCATCGCGCGGTACTGCGGGGGATGACGGCGCCGGGCGCTCACTTCTGGCCGGCCGCGTGCCGGCGCGGCAGCCGCACCGGCAGCTCGGTCCGCTTGGACACGTTGAGCTTGCGGTAGACCTTGGTGAGGTGCTGCTCCACGGTGCTCACCGAGATGTAGAGCTTCACCCCGATCTCCCGGTTGGTGTGGCCGAGGGCGGCGAGCACGGCGACCCGCCGCTCGGCCCCGCTCAGGGACGCCATGCCCGCGTGCTCGACCCGCTCGTCCCACTGCTCGGGCGGGTCGAGGTCGCGGACGGGCTGGAGGCGCAGGGTCAGCGGTTCGGCCTGGCAGCCCTTGGCCATCTGCGCGGCGCGGCGGGCGATCGTGCGCGCGGTCTCGCAGTCGCCGGTGGCGTTGTGCGCGTCGCTCAGCTCCAGCAGGGCGCGGGCCAGCTCGAACTTGTCGCCGGCCGCCTGGAGCAGCTCCACCGACTCGCGCAGGACCGGTACCCGCCGCTGCGCCGGGACGGTGGCGGCGAGCACCCGCAGCGCGACGCCCCGGCCGCGGTCGCCGCCGAGCGACGGGTGCTCCAGCTGCTGGCGGGCCAGGGCGTGCGCGGCCTCCCGGTCGCCCAGGGCCAGGTGCGCCTGCGCCGCGCCCACCCGCCACGGCACCGGGGCGGGCAGGTCGACGTCCCACGCCCCGGCCAGGTCGCGGCAGCGGTCGAAGTCGGCGAGCGCGGCCAGCGCGCGGCCGGTGGCCAGCAGGTGCTGCCCCCGCGCGTGCAGGTAGAGCAGGCCGAGCTGGGTGCGGAACACCGCTTCCGGCACCGGGGTGCGCAGCAGGGCGGCGGCCTCGTCGTGGTGGCCCATGGCGGTGTGCGCGGCGACGCCGACCGCCAGCGGGAGGACGATGGCGATGCCCCAGCTCTGCGGCGCCAGCGCCTCGAAGGAGGTGCGGGCCTGGCGGGTGGCCTCGGCCAGGTCGCCCTGCCGGAACAGCGCCTCCGCGCGCAGCGCGCCGACCACGGCGGTCCGGGTGTCGGCGGTCTCCGAGTCGGTCAGCAGCGCCTCGAACCACCGGGCGGCCAGGTCGACGTGGTCGAAGTAGACCAGCGCGGCCAGCGCGCACGCCTGCGTGCCGAACGTGTAGCTGCCGACCCGGCCGCTCTGGAGGATGCGCTCGGCGGTGGCCGCCAGCTCCGCGGGCCGCACGCCCGACGTGGTGGGCAGGTCGGGGTTCGGCCGGCCCGGTCCCGCCGGGTCGACGAGCACCGCCGGGTGCAGGAACGACAGCGAGCCCACCCGCGCGCCGCCGTGCTGGGCGTCCGCCGCGCCGCCCTGCTGGGGGACCACGTCGGCGAGCGTCGTGGCCAGCTCGTCGACCCGGCCGTACCAGAACAGGAACTCCGCCAGGTGCAGGCGGTTGCGGCGGGACAGGGCGCCGCGGTCGCGGGCGGCGAGCAGCGGCGGGACGTGCGCGGCGGCGGCGGACGGGTTGCGGACCCACTCCACGCGCAGCAGCAGCGTGGTGACGTCGGCGCGCTCGGCGTCGTCGGCGGTGCAGCGCAGCGCCAGCTCCAGCCGCCGCACGGCCACGTCCAGCCGGTTGGCGACCAGGTCCTCCTGCGCCGCCTTGCGCAGCACGTCGGCGCCCCACGCGCCCACCGCGCCGCCGCCCAGGGCGTCGGCGCCGGTCAGGTGACCGGCCACCTCGGCGGGCGCGGCGCCGTCGAGGTGCAGCAGCTCGGCGGCCTTGAGGTGCAGCTCGGCGCGCTCGGCGGGGGCGAGGCTCGCCAGCACGGCGGCGCGGGCCACGGGGTGCCGGAAGCGGCCGTCGTCGAGCAGCCCGCCCAGCTCCAGCACGTCGACGACGTGGGCCGCCGCGTCGGAGGTGGTGTCCAGCAGCTTGCCGAGCAGGGTCGGGGTCCGGCCCTCCCCCAGCACGGCCAGCGCGCGCGCCGCCTGGAGCACGGGCGGCCCCCAGCGGTGCAGGCACGCCAGCACGCCCTGGCCGAACTCGCGGCCCGCGGTGATCTCGCCGGCGTCGAGCGGGCCGCCCGCGCGGACGGCCGCGCGGTGGTCCTCGACGAGCGCGGTGACCAGCAGCGGGTTGCCGCCGCTGATGGCGTGGTGGACCGGGGCGAGCACGGCGGCCGTGCGCGGGTCCAGGGTGGTGGCCAGCAGCTCGGTGACCCCGTCGAGGGACAGCGGGTCGAGCACGAGGCGGGTGGTGTTGGGCTGGCGGGTCAGCTCCGCGCGGAACGCGGCCCGGCTCGGCCGGGGCACGGCCCACTCGGTGAACACGACCAGCGTGCGGGTGAAGCGCATCCGGCGCTGGAGGTAGAGCAGCGCGCGCAGGGAGGCGTCGTCGACGAACTGGACGTCGTCGACGGCGACCACCACGACCTGCTCGGCGGCCAGCGCGAGCAGGGTGGTGCACACCTCGTCGAGCAGCCGGGCGTCGGCGGCGCCGATGGTCGACGCGTCGCCGGCGGGCTGGTCGGTCGCGGTGCCGTCCGCGCCGGCGGCGCGCAGCAGGTCGAGCAGCCGTTCGCCGACCGCCGCGGGGAGCGCGGTGCTGCGGAACAGCTGGCCGAGGACGCCGAAGGACACGTCGCGCTCGGCGCGCGACCCGGTGGCGGGCAGCAGCACCGCGCCGCGCTGCACCACCTGTTCGGCGAAGGCGTGCAGCAGTTCGGTCTTCCCGCTCGCGACGCCGCCGCTGACGATCACGGCCTGCCCCCGGCCCCGCGCGCACCGCTCGTAGAGCCGGCTCAGCGCGGCCAGCTCCTCGTCCCGCTCGACAAGTGTCATTCGCATCCTCACCCCAGTGACGCGGGAGGCACTGTTGTGCGCACCCGCAGAACGCACGCTCCGTAACACCTCGCCGTGTTGTGCAGCGGGGGACGAATCTATCCGGCAACCCATTCGAGTGGAAGCTTTGCGCACTTCCGCAAGCTGAACACCCGGTTCCGGAATTGCTCCATCCGGGACCGGGTGCGGTCCGGCCCGTGTCCGCGGGTGCTCGGGGACACCCCCGGACACCGAGCGATATCACGGTGCGTAGTCATCGGCGGGTGTCGGGGCGGTGGCGCGGGGCGGCCCGACCGCCGCGCGCCCGGACCGGGCGCCGTTCCCGGGGGGCGGGAACGACTGCGGCGCCCCGCAGCCTCAGGCTCCGACGCGGTGCGGCACCGCGCCGTACTCGGGGTGCGCGGGCAGCCAGGCGGTGTAGCGCGGGTTGCGCTCGGCGACCTCCCGGTACGCCTCGGCCGCGTACCCCAGCACGCGCGGCCCGGAACCGGCGGCCGGTCCCTCCGGGTCCCAGCCGATGAGGTGCCGCCACCGCAGCGGCACGCCCGCGAGCGGCACCGCGGCCAGGCCGGGCGTGCGGCGGAACGTCGGCTGGCACAGCGCCACCGCGTCGCCGGCGGAGGCCAGGTCGATGCAGCTGCCGGTGTCCACCTCGTACACGGTGCGCGGGGTGAACCCGGCCCGGCTGCACGCCGCCACGAAGCAGTCGCCGAAGCACCCGTCCCCCGGTGTCACGGCCCACTGCACGTCCTTGAGCGCACCCAGCTCGACCTCGTCGAGCAGGGTGAACGGGTGCTCCTCGGGCAGCAGCACGAACACCGGGTCGACCGCGACCACGCTCCAGGCCAGGCCGTGCCCCGACGGCGGCGGGGCGTCACCGCACACCCCGACCAGCACGTAGTCCAGCCGCCCCGCGGCGACCATCGAGGCCAGCTCGGCACCGGACCACGACACCTGGGTGGACACGTGCGCGCCGGGGTGCCCCTCGGTGAGCCGGTGCACGAGCCCGCCGAGCATCGGCCCGTTCACCGCGCCGACGCGGTGCCGCTCGCCGGGCGCGTCGTCGTCGACCAGGCGCAGCGCGTCCTCCTGCAACCGGGAGAACGCGGGCAGCAGCACGCGGGCGCGCTCCAGCACCAGGTCACCGAGGGCGGTGGGCCGGGCTCCCCGGTGGTCGCGCTCGAACAGCCGGCCGCCGAGCAGCGCCTCGATCCGGTGCAGCTGGGCGGTCAGGGCGGGCTGGGCGAGGCCCAGCGCCGCGGACGCCTTCGACAGGCTGCCCGCGTCCTCGATGGCGCAGACGACCCTCAGGTGCCGCAGTTCCAGCTTCACCCGACCGACGGTAGGTGACCGTTCGCGGTCAGTCGAGGGTGGAGGTCCGGCCCGGGGAGCCCGGTGGCAATGGACAGAGTGTGCCCTGATCATGGCAAGCGTGGACACAACGACACTGCCCAACGCGCGTGGGCCGACCGGAGGATTCCGGGATGGAAACCGCGCCGAACCGCCCGCGTCGAGGGTGTTCCACGAGCGTAACAGGGATGTGACCGATGGCCCTTGACCACGCGACCCAGGTCACGACCGACGCCGACGGCCGCGTCGAGCTGCGCGACCACCGGGCGATCGCGGACAGCCCCCACTACAACCCGGAACTGGCCCCGGTGCCGCTGGAGCGCCGCACCTGGAGCACCTACAACTTCTTCGCGCTGTGGATGGGCATGGCGCACAACATCCCCAGCTACACGCTCGCCGCGTCGCTCGTGGCGCTCGGGATGGACTGGGTGCAGGCGTTCCTGACCATCACCCTCGGCAACCTGGTCGTGCTGGTCCCGATGCTGCTCAACAGCCACGCGGGCACCAAGTACGGCATCCCCTTCCCGGTGTTCGCCCGCGCGTTCTACGGCGTGCGCGGCGCGAACCTGGTGGCGCTGCTGCGGGCGTTCATCGCGTGCGCGTGGTTCGGCATCCAGACGTGGGTCGGCGGCAAGGCGCTGCACGTGATCGTCGGCCGCCTGGCGGGCGAGGGCTGGGTGGACGCGCCGGTCGTGCTCGGCCAGGTGTGGACGCTGTGGCTGTGCTTCCTGGGTTTCTGGGTGGTGCAGATGCTGATCATCTGGCGCGGCATGGAGGCGATCCGCAAGTTCGAGAACTGGACCGCGCCGCTGGTCAGCGTCGGGTTCCTGGTGCTGCTCGGGTACGTGGCGGTCAAGGCGGGCGGGTTCGGCCCGATCCTGTCCGAGCCGTCGAAGCTCGGCTGGGGCGCGGACTTCTGGAAGGTGTTCTTCCCGGCGCTCATGGGCATGATCGCGTTCTGGTCGACGCTGTCGCTGAACATGCCGGACTTCACCCGGTTCGGCGGCAGCCAGCGCAAGCAGGCGGTCGGCCAGGTCCTCGGCCTGCCGACGACCATGTCGTTCATCGCGATCGTGGCCATCCTGACCACGTCCGGGGCGGTGGCGCTCTACGGCGAGGCGATCTGGGACCCGGCGGAGCTGGCGAGCCGGTTCGACTCGACGGCGGTGGTGCTGGTCGCCCTGGTGGCGCTGGTGCTGGCGACGATCTCGGCGAACCTCGCGGCGAACGTGGTGAGCCCGTCCTACGACTTCTCCAACGCGTTCCCGAAGAGGATCAGCTTCGCGGTCGGCGGCCTGATCACCGGCGTGATCGGCATCGTGATCCAGCCGTGGCGGCTCATCGCGGACCCGTCCATCTACATCTTCGCCTGGCTCGGGTTCTACGGCGGCCTGCTGGCGTCGGTCGCGGGCGTGTTCGTCGCCGGCTACTGGGTCCTGGCGAAGACCCGGCTGGAGCTGCCCGACCTGTACCTGTCGGGGCGCGGCGCCTACTGGTTCACGGCGGGCTGGAACTGGCGCGCCGTGGTGGCCACGCTGGTCGGCTCGGTGCTGGCGGTGGGCGGCGCGTACGGCGGCCCGTTCCCGGCCGACGGGCTGATCCCGCTGCTGAAACCGCTCTACGACTACAACTGGGTCGTCGGCCTGGCCGGCGGTCTGCTCGTCTACCTGGCGCTGGCGCCACGGAGGGAGAACGCGTGAGCATCGTCCGAGCAGGTCTGGTCCAGCAGAGGTGGACCGGCGACAAGGATTCGATGATCGCGAACGCGGTCGAGGCGGTCCGGTCGGCGGCGTCGCGGGGGGCGCAGGTCGTGTGCCTCCAGGAGCTGTTCTACGGCCCGTACTTCTGCCAGGTGCAGGACGCGGACTACTACTCGTACACCGAGGGCATCCCGGACGGGCCGACCACCGAGCTGATGTGCCAGGTGGCCGAGCAGAACGGCGTGGTGCTCGTCGTGCCGATGTACGAGGAGGAGCAGCCGGGCGTCTACTACAACACCGCCGCGGTGATCGACGCCGACGGCACGTACCTGGGCAAGCACCGCAAGAACCACATCCCGCAGGTCAAGGGGTTCTGGGAGAAGTTCTACTTCAAGCCCGGCAACCTCGGTTACCCGGTGTTCGACACCGCCGTGGGCAGGGTCGGCGTCTACATCTGCTACGAGCGGCACTTCCCCGAGGGCTGGCGGATGCTCGGCCTGAACGGCGCGCAGATCGTGTTCAACCCGTCCGCGACCAGCCGGGGCCTGTCCGAGTACCTGTGGCGGCTGGAGCAGACGTCGGCGGCCGTGGCCAACGAGTACTTCGTCGGCACCATCAACCGGGTGGGCGTGGAACCGCTGGGCGACAACGAGTTCTACGGCCAGTCCTACTTCGCCGACCCGCGCGGGCAGCTGATCGGCGAGGCGGCGTCGGACACCGAGGAGGAGGTCGTCGTCCGCGACCTGGACATGGACCTGCTCGCCGAGGTGCGCGACCTGTGGGCGTTCTACCGCGACCGGCGCCCCGACACCTACGGCGGGCTGGTGCAGCCGTGAGCACCCTCCTCAAGGGCGGGACGGTCGTCAACGCGACCGGGGCCGTGCGCGCCGACGTGCTGGTCCAGGGCGAGACCATCGCGGCGCTGCTGTCGCCGACCTTCGCCGTGGACGCGGACGAGGTGATCGACGCGACCGGCCGGTACGTCATCCCCGGCGGCATCGACGCGCACACGCACATGGAGATGCCGTTCGGCGGCACGTCGTCCAACGACACCTTCTCGACCGGCACGGTCGCGGCGGCGTGGGGCGGCACCACCACGATCATCGACTTCGCCGTGCAGGCCAAGGGCACCTCGCTGCTGTCCACACTGGACAAGTGGCACCGGAAGGCGGACGGGAACTGCGCCGTCGACTACGGGTTCCACATGATCGTCTCCGACGTCGACGACACGTCGTTGAAGGAGATGGAGTCCTGCATCGACGCGGGCGTGAACACGTTCAAGATGTTCATGGCCTACCCCGGCGTCTTCTACGCCACCGACGGCGAGATCCTGCGCGCCATGCAGAAGGCCCGCGAGACGGGCGCCACGATCATGATGCACGCCGAGAACGGCATCGCGATCGACCAGCTCGTCGCGCAAGCGCTCGCGCAGGGCCGCAGCGACCCCGTGGAGCACGGCCTGACCCGGCCCGCCGAGCTGGAGGGCGAGGCCACCTCGCGCGCCATCACCCTGGCCAAGGTCACCGGGTCGCCGCTCTACATCGTGCACCTGTCCGCCGCGCAGGCGCTGGACGCGGTGACGAAGGCGCGCGACACCGGGCAGAACGTGTTCGCCGAGACGTGCCCGCAGTACCTGTACCTGTCGCTGGAGGACCTGGCCAAACCGGGCTTCGAGGGCGCGAAGTACGTCGCCTCTCCCCCGCTGCGGCCCAAGGAGCACCAGTCGGAGCTGTGGCGCGGCCTGCGCACCAACGACCTGTCGGTGGTGTCGACCGACCACTGCCCGTTCTGCTTCAAGGACCAGAAGGAGCTGGGGCGCGGCGACTTCTCCAAGATCCCCAACGGGATACCGGGCGTGGAGCACCGGATCGACCTGCTGCACCAGGGCGTGGTGGCCGGCGAGATCAGCCTGGAGCGGTGGGTGGAGATCTGCTCCACCACGCCCGCCAGGATGTTCGGCCTGCACCCGCGCAAGGGCGTCGTGGCACCCGGCGCGGACGCCGACCTGGTGGTGTACGACCCGACCGCGCGGCAGGTCATCTCGGCGGGGACGCACCACATGAACGTGGACTACTCGGCGTACGAGGGCATGGAGATCACCGGGAAGGTCGAGACCGTGCTGTCGCGCGGCCGGGTCGTCGTGGACGGCTCCGGGTTCCGCGGCTCGACCTCGCACGGCCGGTTCCTGTCCCGCGAGCTGAACCAGTACCTGGTCTAGGAGGCGCTGTGGACTTCGGTGTGGTGCTCCAGACCGACCCGCCCGCGCGGGACGTCGTGTCGGGCCTGCGGGCGGCGGAGGACAACGGGTTCAAGTACGGCTGGACGTTCGACTCGTGCGTGCTGTGGCAGGAGCCGTTCGTCATCTACTCGCAGGTGCTGGCGGCGACGTCCTCGCTGGTCGTCGGGCCGATGGTGACGAACCCGAGCACGCGCGACTGGTCGGTGACCGCGTCGCTGTTCGCCACGCTGAACGACATGTTCGGCAACCGCACGGTGTGCGGCATCGGGCGCGGCGACTCGGCGCGGCGGGTGATCGGGCAGCCGCCGGCGTCGCTGGCCACGCTCGGGCGGGCCATGACGGTGATCAAGGAGCTGGCCGAGGGCCGCGAGGTCGAGCACCACGGCACGCCGGTGCGCATCCCGTGGGTGCGCGACGGCAGGCTGGAGGTGTGGATGGCCGCGTACGGGCCGAAGGCGCTGAGGATGGTCGGCGAGCAGGCGGACGGGTTCATCCTCCAGACGGCGGACCCGGACATCGCCCGCTGGACCATCGGGTCGGTGCGCGAGGCGGCGGTGGCGGCGGGGCGCGACCCGTCGTCGATCACGATGTGCGTGGCCGCGCCCGCGTACGTCGGCGAGGACCTGCCGCACCAGCGCGACCAGCTGCGCTGGTTCGGCGGCATGGTCGGCAACCACGTGGCCGACCTGGTGGCGCGCTACGGCGACTCGGGCGCGGTGCCGGCGGCGCTGACCGACTACATCAAGGGCCGCGAGGGCTACGACTACGCCCACCACGGCCGCGCGGGCAACCGGTCGACCGACTTCGTGCCGGACGGCATCGTGGACCGGTTCTGCCTGGTCGGCCCGGCGTCGGCGCACGTGGAGCGGTTGCAGGAGCTGCGCGACATCGGCGTGGACAACTTCGCGCTGTACCTGATGCACGACGAGAAGGACAAGACGCTGGCCGCGTACGGGGAGCAGGTGATCGGCGCGGTGTGAGCCGCGGCGCTGGTCCTCGGGCGACCCCCGGGGATCAGCGCCCCTTCAGCCCGCCGAGGAAGGCGTGCCACGCGGTCGGGGTGAAGGCCAGGCGCGGAGCGGCGTTCTTGGAGTCCCGCACGCCGACGGCCCGCGGTGCGAACGCCACTTCAACGCACTCCGTGTTGCTCCCACCGCTGCGGCTGCTCTTACGCCACTTCCCCTCCGGCCCCATGCCGTTCCTCCCGCAGTCGGTCGTAGCGGTCCGCCCACGCGGCGAACACCGACCACGATTGTCCCTCACTGAGCGCCACCCGGTCGAGGTCGTCGCACGCCTGCCGGAACCGCTCGGTGGTCTCGGCCTCGTCCGAGAGCAGCGACACCGGACCGGCCTCGACGTACGAGACGGGCGCGTGCTCGGCGAAGGTCATGAAGGTGAAGGCCGAGGTCAGCGACGCGGGCAGTTGATCCGCGAAGGGCACCACCCGCACCCCGCCGCGGAACAGCAGTCGCAGCACCTGCTCGTACATCACCTGCGGACCGCCCACCACGTGGTGCAGCGCCGGTTCGAGGACGAAGAAACGCCCCTCGGGCGGCCGGAGCCGGTCGAAGATCCCCTGCCGGGCCATGCGCTCGGCCACGCGGTGCTCGGCGTCGGCGGTCATCAGCGCTCGGGCGTACCCCTCCGTCTGGAGCAACCCGGGAACGAGGGCGATCTGGTACGACCAGATGACGTCGGCGGTCTGCTCGTGCAGGAGGAGTGCACGCAGGTTGTCCGGCATCGCGATCTCGTGCGACCGGACGACGTGGCCGGTGTTCTGCGCCTGGGCCAGGGACATGATGTGGTCGTAGGTGGGTTGGTCGGCGTGGAGCCGGCCGACGTAGCGGGCGATGTCCGGCAGGCTCGTGCCACGCGTCCCGTGCTCCAGCTTCGATATCTTCGCGACCGACCAGCCCAGCTCCTCGACGAGGACCCCGACCTTGACGGCGGACCGGCGACGGGCTCGGCGGAGGGCGTCCCCCAGTTCACGGCTGAGCGCGTTGGACACGCGTGACTCCATGTCGCCACGCTAGGGCCGTCCGGTCGGGCGTTCCAAGCGGAAGCCGGTCATGTCAGCCCAAGGGGTCACCGGTGTACCGGCGGGCAACCCCTGACCCGATCGGGTGCTCGGCGGAGGTCACCCGTCCCGGAGGCGGACGTCCAGGCGGACCCGCCACTTCGTCTTCATCCGCTCGGCGCGCGGGTCGGTCAGGTACACCTCGCACCGGCAGGCGAACGCGTCCCCGTCCGGGGTGTCCGCGCGGTCCGGGACGAGGCCGGTGCCCTCGATCCACTCGACCATGGCGCGGTTGGCCCGGAGCGCGTGGTTCACGTACGTCAGGGTCGCGTACCGCCCGGCCGGCAGCACGCCCGGCGTCACGCGCCCGTCCCCGTCGAGCGCGGCGGGGGTGGTGACGCCGACCTCCACGTCCATCACGCCCCCCATGTCCACGACGTGCAGGCGGAAGAACGCGGTGCCGTGCCCGACACCGCGTTCGGCCAGCCACCCGTGCAGCTCGGCCAGGAGCGCGTCGCGCACGGCGAGCATCCCCCGGAACGGCGTCCGGACGCGGATGCCGAGCGTGTGCTCGGCCTCCCTCTCCACGACCACGGGCCCCTCGACGACCGCCACGATCCCTCCCGATCCCCGCGCGCACGGGAATTGTCGGACCCCGGCGCTACCGTCCCTCCCATGATCCTCCCCACCGCCGCCGACGAGGCCCGTTTCTGGACGATGCTGGAGAACGCGTGGTCCGGGCTCGGTCCCGAGCTGAACGAGCTGCGCCGCGCCATGTCGGACCCCGACGTGACCTTCGACGGCTACGACGAGATCGCCGCGCTGGAGGAGGGCTTCGACCACGTCCTCGCCGCCCTGCGCGCCGCCGCCGCCGACCTGTCCTCCGAGGAGCTGACCGCCCTGGACCGCGTGGTCGAGCGCAAGCTGCACGACATCGACCGCCAGGACGTGCACGAGGCCACCGACGGCTCCGACGACGGCTTCCTCTACGCCCGCGGCTTCGTCCTCGCCCTCGGCCGGGAGTTCTACGAGGCCGTGTCGCGCGATCCCTCCGTCGCCGTGGAGGACGCGTCGGCCGAGTCGTTCTGCTACCTGTTCGCCCGGGTGCACGAGGAGAAGTTCGGGGGTTACCCGGAGACGGGGTCGGGGATCTCCCGGGAATCGTTCTCCAACCCGGCGGGGTGGCGCGACTAGCGGGTACCGTCGAACGCGTGATCGACTTCGAGAAGCAGTCCGTCTTCAAGCTGGCCCCGTGCCGGCCGGAGGACATCGCGTCGCAGGTGTCGCCCATCCTGATCCAGGGCGAGCAGATCGTGTCGTGCTTCAAGACGGTGCGCGACTTCGTCGTGTTCACGAACAAGCGGATCATCGCGGTGAACGTCCAGGGCATGACGGGCCGCAAGAAGGACTTCACGACCCTGCCCTACAGCCGCATCCAGGTGTTCTCCATCGAGACCGCCGGGACGTTCGACATGGACTCCGAGCTGGACCTGTGGTTCTCCGGCCTGGGGAAGGTGCGGCTGGAGTTCAAGGGGCACGCCGACGTGAAGCTGCTGGGGCAGATCATCGCGACGTTCGTGCTCTGAGCGCCGGCCGCGCCGAACGGGCGCGGCTCACCGCACCGGGCGCGTCGTGCCGTCCCACCGGTCGAGCGCGGCGGGCAGGAACTCGGCGAGCTGCACCGGGTACACGGTGGCGTCCGCCGCGACCAGGTCGTCGACGGACCACCAGCGGTGGCGGCGGATGGTGCGCCGTTCGACGTCGTTGAAGCGGGACGTGTCGACCTCGACGCCGGTGGGCACGCGGGCCACGAAGAACCACTCGACGGCGGCGTAGCCCAGGCCGTCGAACGTGAACACGGCGTGCCGCTTCCACACCGGGCCGACCAGGTCGCCCGGGGCGACCTCCAGGCCGGTCTCCTCGAACAGCTCCCGCGCCGCCGCGTCCCGCAGCTCCTCGCCGGGCTCGACGCCACCGCCGACGGTGAACCAGAACAGCTCGTCCGGCCGCACCGGGTCGAAGCCCTCGAACATCAGCACCCGGTCGGCCGGGTCGAGCAGCACGACGCGCGCCGACACCCGCTGGGTCAGCGAGGACGACTCGTCCTCGACCTCCGGTTCGGCGATCTCGAAGTACGACGGCGTCGGCGCGGTGCCCGCGAGCCGCAGCCAGCGCACCGACCGGCGGCGGCGCAGCGCGAGGGTGTCGCGCACGGCGTCGTTGTGCACCCGCCGCGCCAGCACGACGCGCTGCTCGGCGTCCGACAGCTCGGCGGCCAGGGCGGGCTCCAACCGGCTGCGGTCGAGTTCCTCCAGCAGCGCGGACAGCGCGTTCTCGGCGGCCTCGCGGTCCGCGCGCGGCGACCGCTCGGCCTCGTCGGCGGCCACCCGCATCCCGGGCTGCCCGCACACCGCCGCCACCGCCCGGGTCACCACGGCGCGGCGCGCGAGGGCCGCGTCGAGGGCCGCCCACGCGGAGTCGGTGCGCACGTGCAGCCGGTCGAGCCGGTTGGCCGTGCCCAGCACCCACGGCCCGACCAGCACCGCCACGCCCAGCAGCACCAGGAACGCGGTCGCGACACCGGAACTGGTCACGCCTCCCCCACCCGCCGCGGGTCGGCCGCCGTCGCGCTCTCGTAGACGCGCAGCACCTGGTTGGCCACCACGGACCAGTCGAACGCCATCACCCGCTGCCGCGCCGCGTCCGCGTAGCCGGCGCGCCGCTCGGGGTCGGTCAGCAGGTCGCGCAGCGCGGCGGCCAGCGCGGCCGGGTCCCCCACCGGGGTCAGCACCCCGGCCTTGCCGTCGTCCAGCACCCGCCGGAACGCGTCGAGGTCGCTCGCGGCGACCACCGCGCCCGCCGACATCGCCTCGGTGAGGATGATCCCGAAGCTCTCGCCCCCGGTGTTGGGCGCGCAGTAGACGTCCACGCTGCGCAGGGCGCGCGCCTTCGTCTCGTCGTCGACCATGCCCAGGAACACCATCCGCGACGCCAGCTCGGGACCGGCCAGCTTGCGCAGCTCGTCCTCGTCGCCCTTGCCCACCACCAGCAGCCGCACGTCGGGCAGGTCGAGCGCGCGGAACGCGTCGAGCAGCACCGGCATGCCCTTGCGCGGCTCGGCGAACCGGCCGACGAACCCGACCGTGCCGCCGGGGCGCGGGTAGCCGTCCAGCGGGGTCGCGTCGGCGAAGAACCCGACGTCGACGCCGTTGGGGATCTCCACCGCGTCGCCGCCCAGGTGCTCCACCTGCACGCGCCTGGCCAGCGCGGACACCGCGATCCGGGCGGTGATCTTCTCCAGGAACGGCTGGAGCACGGACTGGAACGCGGACAGCATCTTCGACCGGGGCGTGGAGGTGTGGAAGGTGGCCACGATCGGCCCGTCCGCGACCATCAGCGCCAGCATCGACAGCGACGGCGCGGTGGGCTCGTGCAGGTGCAGCACGTCGAACTCGTGCTCGGCGATCCACCGCCGGACCCGCGAGAACGACACCGGCCCGAACGACAGCCGCGCCACCGACCCGTTGTACGGGATGCCGACGGAGCGCCCGGCGGGCGTCACGAACTCCGGCACCGGCGTGTCGTCGTCGGCGGGGGCGAGCACCTCGACCTCGTGGCCGAGCCCGCGCAGGGCCCGCGCCAGGTCGACCACGTGCGCCTGCACGCCGCCGGGGACCTCGAACGAGTACGGGCAGACGATGCCGACCCTCACTCCGCGCCCTCCCTGCGCGCCAGCACCCTGGCCAGCGCCCGCTGCCTGCTCTCCGGCAGGTCGGCGAGCCACAGCGGCTGCATCATGTGCCAGTCGGCGGGGTGCGCGGCGATGTCGGCGGCGAACACGTCGGCCAGCGACTGGGTGGCGGCGGCCACACCGGCCGTGTTGGGGACGCGGATCGACGGGTGGATGCGGAACGTCCAGCCCTTCTCGGTGAACCAGACGCCGACGGGCAGCAGCGCGGCGCCCGTGGTGGCGGCGAGGTGCGCGGGGCCGGCGGGCATCATCGTGCGCTCGCCGAAGAACGTCACCGGCACGCCGCCCGCGGTCAGGTCGCGGTCGGCCATCAGGCACACCACCCGGTTGTCGCGCAGCCGCTCGGCCAGCACGACCGCCGGGTTGCGCTCGCCGCCGGTCAGCGGCACCACCTCGAAGCCCAGCGTCTCGCGGAACTCGATGAACCGCCGGTAGAGCGACTCGGGTCTGAGGCGCTCGGCGACCGTGGTGAACGTGCCGGAGTGGCCGACGAGCCACACCCCCGCCATGTCCCAGTTGCCGCTGTGCGGGAGCGCGGCCACCGCGCCCCGGCCCTCGGCGAGCGCCGCGTCCAGGTTCTCCACGCCGGTGATCGACGCGTCCAGCTCGGCGAACACGGCGTCGAGGTCCATCGACGGCAGCCGGAACGCCTCGCGCCAGTACCGCAGGTAGGAGCGCATCGAGGCGTGCACCAGCTCGTCCAGCTCGGCCTCGCCGGCCCGCGGCACGACCCGTCGCAGGTTGGCGCGGAGCTGCTGCGGCCCGCCCTTGCGGACCGTCCAGTCGGCGATGCGGTCGAACAGCGCCACCGCCGCGCCTTCCGGCAACAACCGCACCAGCCGCCACCCGGCCGCGTAGCCGAGGTCGGCCAGTCGTTCCTTCACGTCCCGAGGTCCTTCACGTGCCGAGCTCCTCCACGTCCTGGATCTCCTTCGCGGCCCGGCTCACGGCCAGCACCCGCTGCACGACGGTGATGGTGACCATCGCCGCCAGCAGGTACAGCGCGACCGGGAGGATGTAGGGCACGCCGAGGCCGTGCAGCCCGATGCCCACGAGGGCGACGATGAACCGCTCGGCGCGTTCGGCGAGGCCGCCGTCCGCCGACAGGCCCGACGCCTCGGCGCGCGCCTTCACGTAGGAGGTGACCTGCGCGCCGACCAGCGACACGAGGGTCGCCGCGGCCAGGCCCCTCTCCCCCGCGTCGAACGCCCACCAGGCGACGGCCGCGAACAGCGCGCCGTCGGCGATGCGGTCGCAGCTGGCGTCCAGCACGGCGCCGAACCGCGTGCCGCCGCCCCGGGCCCGCGCCATCGCCCCGTCGATGAGGTCGAACAGCACGAACGCGGCGACGAGCGCCGCGCCCGCGAACAGCTGGCCGCGCGGGATGAACCACAGGGACGCGGCGACGGAGCCGACGGTGCCCAGCACGGTGACGGCGTTGGGGGTGAGGCCGCGGCGCAGCAGCCACGCCCCGATCGGATCGGTGACGCGCGAAACCGACGCGCGGGCGAAGATGTTCAGCATGGGGCGACGAGGCACCTACCGGCGGGGACGACGTGGTCCCGGGCAGCCTAACGGCCCAGCTCAGCCGAGCTTGCGGTGGTCCCT